>JAKLJW010000020.1 GCA_023150935.1 Candidatus Binatia bacterium
CGCCGAGCCCCGCGAAATCGGCTGACGATGGCGCACACGGAGCACCTGCCGATCTACAAGGGCGCGTACGATCTCTGTCTATGGCTGGAGCAGGCGGTGCGGCACTTTTCGCGCTTTAATAAGTACGAGATTGGCGCGGAGTTACGGCAGGGCGCTCGTCGAGTGCTGACGCTGGTGGTGCGGGCGAACGCGCGCGTCAACAAGGAGCCGGTGCTGCTCGAGTTACGCGAGGAGCTGGAGGCGCTCAAAGTGTTGTTGCGACTCTGTCACGACACGAAGGCGTTTCCGAACGCCAACTCCTTCGAGCACGGTATGCGCCTGGTTGTCGATCTCGCCAAGCAGAACGAAGGCTGGTTGAAGAGTCAGCGCCGGGGCCGTGGCCAGAATCGGCCCGCGATGCTCAGCGAGCTAGCGGGGCCGAGCGTGCCATGATCACGAGGTCCCGTTCCCACCGGAGGCCTCGGCCACGGGCTGCCCTCCGGTCGACGCCGACGCCCTGTGGTGGGGCCGAGGCCCAGGGACGCCTTCCCCGGCTGCGGCCGGGCCAGACGTCCGGACATATCCTCCGACACTCGCGCAGCGACAGAGGGCCAGCCCTCCGACTCGTCCACCGAAGCTCTGGCGGAGGTGGAAGCTCGCGCAGCGAGCGAAGGAGGGCACAAGTGGAACGGGCGACTGTTTCGTCCAACTACTGGTCGTCTACTACGTACCAGAACAATCCGAACAACGCGTGGAACGTGAACTTCAACAATGGGAACGTGAACGCGAACAATAAGTCCAACAACAACTATGTCCGTGCCGTGCGCGGCGGATCGTGATCGCGGCCCCGGCGCTGCGGGCACGGATTTCTTTTCTTCCGCATGCAACCCGACCCATACAGCTTCGCGACGCTCCACCGGCACTACCGCGCCTGCCGGCGCAACAAGCGCAACACGAGCAACGCCCTGCGCTTCGAACTGAACGCCGAGGCGGAGTTGTTCCGCTTGCAGGAGGAGCTGCGCTCGCACACCTACCGGCCCGGGCCGTCGATCTGCTTCGTGACCGGCGGGCCGAAGCCGCGGGAGGTGTTCGCGGCCGACTTTCGCGACCGCATCGTCCATCACGTGCTGGTGGCGCAGCTCGAGCGCGTCTTCGAGCCGAAGTTCATCGCCGACTCGTTCGCGTGCCGCCGCGGCAAGGGAGTCCTCGCCGCCAGCGATCGGTTGATGACGTTTCTGCGCCGCATTACCGCCAACGGCCGCCGGCCTGCCCGGGCACTGAAGCTCGACGTGTCGAGCTTCTTCGCCTCTATTCACAAGGAGACCCTCTATCGAATCGTCTGCCGTTACGTGGCGGACCCGGAGATGCGCTGGCTCACCCGGGTCATCCTGTTCCACGACCCGACGACCGACTATCGCTTCAAGCCGGGCGGTGCCCGAGTTCCGGCGCCCTACAGTGGGAGGTATCCCATTCCCAAAGGGAAGAGCCTCTTCGGGGGTGGCAACGAACGCGGTCTGCCGATCGGTAACCTGACGAGCCAGTTCTGGGCCAACGTCTATTTGAACCCACTCGATCAGTTCGTGAAGCGCGAGCTGAAGTGCCGGTACTATCTGCGCTACGTGGACGATCTGGTCCTGCTGCACGAGGACGCCGACTGGTTACGCGCGGCTGGGACGCGCATCGCGTCGTTTGTGGAGGAGACGCTGCTGCTGTCCTTGCGCGACGATGGTGCAGAGCCACGGCGGGTTAGCACGGGGGTGGAATTCGTCGGCTGGCGAACGTGGTGGACCCACAGACGGGTAAGGCGCCGGACCCTGCACAACCTCGATGAGCATCTAGCCGGCTACCGGGCGCGTCTTGTGTGCCGGATGGGGGAATCGGGGGTGGCAACGATCCCGTTCCCTGCGGATGCGGATCGAGCGCGGTTCAAGGGTGACGCGGTACCGTTGGTACGGTTGCGGTCGACGCTGGCATCGTACGCGGGCCATCTGCGTCAAGGGGCGGCGTGGCGGCAGTGGGAGGCCGTCTGGGACCGCCACGAGTGGCTGGACGCTCTGTACGTGCGGCGGGGATGGACCGTCGCGGCACGCTGTCCGGCGGCGCGAAGAGCGGAGTCGTTTGCGCGGGCCTACGCGGCGCTGGCGCGAGCGATAGGTCCGGACGGCCTGGTGTTCGTGCAGGTGGGCCGGTACATAGAGTTTTTCGGGTCGCAACGCCTGGTGGCCCAGCGGGTGTTCGGATTGCGTCCCATACGAAGTCCGCGGGCCGGATACGCTCTGACGGCCGGATTCCCCATAGCGTTGCTGCGCCGTTTCGTGCTGCGCGCGCTGGCGGCGGGGTATGTCGTCGTGCAGGTCGCACAGACGAAGGGCGGGACCGAGAGCCCGGTGGGCCGCCGCGTGACCTGCATCTGGTATGGGGACCGTGCGCCAATTCGGACACTCCGGCGGGGCGCGGGTACGCGCGCGCACGCCCCGTTTACGGGGCGACTCGGTTGAGCCCGGCGATTCATCGCCGGGTGCGGTAAGCGCGGCTCTCCCTCCCCATCCGGTTTCTTCGCGCAATCGGGTGGAACGTGCGCTCCGCGCGCGTTCCCTCCAACGTAAGGAAGACGCCGGTCCTCGGCTCCGGTGCGCGCCGCTTCCCGGACACGGCCGGAGATGAAACGACGCGGCCGGCACATCGAGTGTGGCTTGCCCATACAGAGCGACCAACATACGATGGCGGCGTGAAGACGACCCTCGACATTCAGGACGCTCTGCTGGATCGTGCCAGGCGGTACGCGAAAGAAGTGCGCCGCCCGCTGCGGGCGATCGTGGAGGACGGGTTGAGGCGCGTGCTCTCCGAACCTCCCGCGTCGCACGGTTACAGGCTGGTCGACGCCAGCGTCGGGGACCCGGACGGTACCGATCCTCTCGAGGCGCTTTCGTGGCACGACCTGCGTGAGGAGATCTACGGCGAGCCGACGATACGGTGATTGCTCTCGACACGAATATCCTGGTGTACGCCCATCGCCGGGAGTCGCGACATCACGGACGCGCGAGCGAGATCGTGCGCGGGCTTGCGGAGGGAGCGAGTCGCTGGGCGATTCCATGGCCCTGCGTTTACGAGTTCTTCAGCGTGGTGACCAACCCGCGGATCTGGAAGCAGGCCGCCAGCACGCCGGACCAGGCGTGGCGGCAGGTCGCCGTCTGGGCGGCGTCGCCGAGTGCGTTTCTGCTGGCCGAGACGGAGGACTTCGTGGCGATTATCGAGCGGTTCGCTCGGCGGCCCCGAGTGCGTGGACCGGTCGTCCATGATGCCCGCGTGGCAGCTCTATGCGTTGCCCACGGTGTGGAGGAACCGCTCACCGCGGACCGTGACTTCTCGCTTTTTCCCGAGCTCCCGACCCGCAACCCGTTGGCCATCTGAGCATGTCCCACGGGTGTAGCGGACGTTACCGGGAGGCTCGCCCTCCGCATCCGATTTCTTCGCGCATCCGGGTGGAACGTGCGCTCCGCGCGCGTTCTGCCGCACGAGGTGGAACGCGATCTCCGCGCGCGTTCCTGCGGCAGTGGTGGAACGTGCGCTCCGCACGCGTTCGCCGGCCATGGCGCCGCCATAGCGCGGCCACAGCACGACAACAGCACCCCGCAGCGGAAGCCCCGGGCATGAATGCCCCGGCGCAGTCGAGGCGCCCGGTGCACCGGGCGCGGGTACGCGGGCGCACACCCGCTCCTTCGGCCTTGGTATCGAGTCGAGTACGGACCGCAAGCATCGACGCCGACGGCGCTGCGACCGGGGGTCGGCGGGTCGATACCGAAGGCGATACCGAAGGCGATACCGATACCGACCCCGATTGGTTCAGGCTGAACGCTCAGCAGTAGCGGCGTGCTCCTCTCTCGCGTCCCCTGCAAGCTGATGTTCGGCTTGAGATCATCCTGCTTTCCGCTTCGCCGTCGCGGAAGGGCGCCGTGGCTCAAACCGAACATACCTGCGGCCACTCTGCTCTTGCTGCCGGCGAAGATCGGCAGCGATCGCGCGCAGGTCGTAATTGAACCGCTCGGCATGCTCCTGTCGGATCTTGCGTACCTCTTCAACGATTGGATCTTTCCACATGAACTACCCCTCGCTCAGCTCTTCAGGCGTACACAGCACCGCCGGCTCGTATCCTTGCTCGATACAGCCGTCGTCGATCGCGCGGCGCATCGCTGCATTTGCGATGTGCGCACAGTTCCACGTGAGAAGGTACTCGACGCCATTCGTCGTCCGGCTGTTTCGGGGTCGCCGGCCGCAGACTCGCGGAGGACGATCTCCGAGACGACGAGATGGTAGTCCTGGCGCCGCTGATCCCACCACTGGCGGGTGAGTTCCTGGTGGGCAGCAACCACGATATCCCGACTCGGTCGAGCCACTAGATAGCTTATCACGGTCGTCTCCAGGTAGACTTTCGGCTTCACGATCGTGAGCGTAAACGCGGCGACTCCCCGGGTCAAACGCCGGTGCGCTCACGCTGAACGCCGAGACTCACCATCCGTCACCGGACCGGAACGCTGCCCGCCTGGCCGCTCGGCCCTGTGGTGCCGTTCTGGTGGAGCGTCTTGCTCGGCATTTCCCTGGCAGCGAGTTCCCCTCGGGGTCGGTATCGCCTTCGGTATCGGTATCGAGTCGGGTACGGACCGCGAGCATCGATGCCGAGGGGGGCGACTGTCCGGGACGTGTGCGTTCGCGGCCGTGTCGATGAACCCTATCGAGATCGCATTGCGACGCACGGCGGCGGACCTCGCGGCGCTTGGCCAGCGCTGGGCCGTCCCTGGCTGATTGGCCGTGGGCGCGCGTGCCGAGCCCCGAACGACGCGAGAGGTCGACGTCGCCATGGCGACGGACGCGCCGGCCGATGGCCCGGCCGGGAATGGTCAGCCCTCGATCGTGATTTTCGGCGACGGGGCTCCCCGCCAGGTGAACCGGTACGTGCGAGCGCGCCGGACGTTCGTTACCAGAGCCGGCCGGAAGCACGCGACGCAGGTGCCGCCCCGATGGCGGACGCTCGGATAGACCACCCCGAGGGAGGCCGCATCGAGCAGCCGGGTGGCCAACGCCTGCGACGCGACATAGCTGGTGGGATCAAGGCAGCCGCGCCATGCGCGCCCGCGGCGCAGGTCGTGAACGCTGGCGCTGAAATCGGCAAGATAATCGTCGTAGGTGACCGTGTCCTCGAAGCGCCCGATCTCGGCCAGTTGCACCGACTTGTGGAACCCAACTTCGGCTTGCGACGTGGCGAGCGCGAACGCGGCGTACCAGGCACCGCGCTCCGGACCGTTGAAGCGCCCGCCCAGCGGGTGCGCGTGACAGAAGGCGGCGTTGATGACCGCGGCGTGTGGCACGCCAAACACCAACTCCTCTACGCCGATGCCCGGCAGCAACTGGTGCTCGGCGAGGACGCGGTCGTTCGTGGCGGCGTCCAGCTCGACGATGGCTTGCAAGTGCGGGTCATCATCGGCGATCGCCGCGAGCACGCTCTCGCCACGCGGCGAGTGCTGCGATGGTACGAGGCGGTGCGTATCGAGCTGGCGTAGGAGCGAGACCAGGGGCAGCGCCATCAACCCGCCCGGCGCGCGTCGAGCAGTCGGCGGACCGTCTGCATGGCCGGCAGGCCGCCGCGCATCATGAAGAACAGCGGCGTCTTGCCGGCGAAGATCGGATTGGCATTTGGCAGGTGCACCCACTCATCGGCCAGACGCGGCGAGTGGAGGATGCGTAGCGCCTTGAAAATGCCGATGAGATACGAGATGCGGGTGAGCCGGTCGGTGTCGAGGACCCGTTCGGGGTGGCGCTTCATCTCGTAGAACGGCCCATTGCTGACGCCGCCGAGCAGCGCGCGTGCATCCTCGTCGCGTACCTTCCAGCGCTTCATGATGTTGAAGAAGGCCTTCAGGCCGGGCGCCGACAGCCGCGCCCGCTCACCGCGCGCAGCGAGGTCCGGCGGCGCCTCTGTCCGGTAGCTGGTGACGGGATACTGTAGTGGCCGCGGCATCGCGAACTCCTGATCAGGAGCCTATTCTCTCCGGTAGTACCCGTCAAGGCTACGCGCGGAACAGGGCCAGGATGACGGCGGTCAGTCTGCCTCGGATATTTTCGACGGAGAGGTCAGGTGAGCGGATGAGATCGGGCGCGGTACCTGACTCCGCAGCGGGGTGCTGTTGCCGTTGGGCGGCGGGTGTGGCTGACGTCAATTACTTTCCGCCGGGGGCGACAATTGCACTTCCCCATCGCCGTTGGGTTGCAGGTTCTCGGTTTGCTGGGTTTCCGAGGTCTTTTTTCTGCTCTGTTCCTCCTTGCCGTTGGGGGAGTGCGTAGAGAGCGAAGCCACCGGAGCGGTCCCGCCGGGGCCCGTGCTGGCCGTTCCGGCTGGCGTGGAGTAAAGTCGGTACATGGACGCGGCCGTTCGCCGGCGCATGGTCGAGCGCTTTCGGCTGACGCTGGACCTCTTCGAGTTTGGCGCGGCGATGCTGCGCCAGCGCTTGCGACGGACCCACCCGACAGCGTCCGAGGCCGAGATAGACGCCATGGTCACCGAGTGGTTGCACCGCCGTCCCGGGGCCGAGGGGGGCGACTGCCCGGGACGTGTGCGTTCGTGGCCGCGGCGATGAACCCGATCGAGGCCGCACTGCGACGCGTGGCGGCGGACCTCGCGGCGCTTGGCCAGCGCCGGGCCTGATCGCGGAACGCGGCTATCACCGCGGGAAACGCTTGCTCGCCGATTTCGACGAACTCGTCGGCTAACCTGGAAACTCGTGATTGCGGACGGCACGCGCGGTCTGGCGGCGCCGCAAGAGAAACGCGGCGGCGCCGGCGAACAGCCATGCGATGAGCCCGGTTTCGGGCTCGCGGCTCAGCGAACAGCCGCCATTGCCGTCTCTCGTCGGGGTTGCCGTTGCTGCCGGCAGGGCCGTCGGCTGCGGGGTCGCGGCCGGCGTGGCGGTCGGGGGCGGGGTTCCCGTCGGTGTCGCCGTGGGGACGGCGTTTAGCGATTCGAAGCCCGCCACGGCGAAGTCGCGCCGGTCGGGCGCCGCGTCGAACTCGGCCCACCGATCGACGAAGAGCTCGACCTCTTCCTCGTTCATCAGTATCGCGTCGGGCAGTCCCGCCTGTTTGCGGAACCACCGGATCGCCGTCCACACGGCGCGCCCGGCGTCCTTCGTGTACGGCACGCCGCTGGTATCTCCATGCACCCCGAACTCGGCCTCCTCGTGCCAGAACACGCCCGTGCATTCCTTCGGATCGGGGAAGTGCATGCGCACCTGCGCCACCTCCATGCACTTCTCGTGCGAGTACGAATCGGCGAGTGCGTGCAGATAGATCCCGAGTGCCACCGAACTCCTGGGTTCCACCGGTGCGGCTGCGCCGCCGTCGAGAGCGTACTGCGGCACCCCGAAGGTCGGGGCTCCCTGCGCGTAGGCCGCCCACAGCTCGATCTCGTCGATCTCGCTGGGGACCGGACAGAGGTTACGCTCCGTGAAGTACGGGCACTCGTCGCGCGCACCCGGGTACACGTACTCGCCGGTGGCGTTGGTCGAGTGGCGCCGTCCGAAGTGGTAGTACTGCCCCGCTTCGCTGGAGCGGTCGGTGCCTTGGATCGTGATGCGTCGACTACCGGCGAGGTCGCCTTTGAACGTGCCCGAGTCGGTGGCCGCCGCGGCGATGCCGATGAGATCGGCGTCGGCGCTGCTGTATCCCGCCGCCCGTGCCAGCGCGCGTGTCAGTTCGTAATGAAATGTACTGTGCGGTTGCTCGCTGTCCCTGCCGATGTCCTCCGCATATCCCCAGCCGTGACCTGGCGTGAGCAGGAGCATCGCGAGGGCGGCAGCCAGGCCGGCTGCCGCGTTTCTACCTGTCCAGTTGCGCATGCACGGTCCCTCCTGCGATCCGGGTCGCATACCGAAACGCAAATGAGGTGCCAGCGCTTCTGATGGTCCCTGCTGCATGGTCGGAGGTGTCGAGCGGCAATAGTGGCACGGTGGATTGGGGTGCAGTGTCGAGTTCGCGACGGGGGCATGGGTGGCCTGAGGGCCTGGGGGCCTGAGAGGCTGGGGGCCTGGGGTGGGGTGGGCGTACCTTGACTTGGTTTCGGGTATCGAATAATCGACCAGCGTTTTTTCGGCGCGGCCGGGGCGGCATGAGTGCGACGTTCCAGGCGGCCGCAGGTGAGTCCGCGCGCATGTTCGACCAATACGTTCCCGTCCTGCTGAGTTTCGCCATTGCCGGTCTGATCGCCGGCGGAATGCTCGGGCTCAACTGGTTGCTGGCGCCGCGCCGGGCGACGCCGATCAAGCTGGAAGCGTTCGAGTGCGGGAACCCGTCGACCGGCAGTGCCTGGGGTCGTTTCCCCGTCAAGTTCTACGTCACGGCCATCTTGTTCATCGTCTTCGACGTGGAGGTCGTGCTGCTTTACCCGTGGGGTGTGTTGTTCCGGCAGCTCGGTTGGTTCGGGTTCTTCGAAATGCTGACGTTCATCGGTGTGCTTGGCCTGGCGTTGCTGTTCGTGTGGCGGAAGGGCGGGCTCGAGTGGGAGTGAGGGGACGCAGCTCTGCCGCGTGCGGCCCGGGTTACCGGCCCCTTGCCGCGGTGTGAGTATCGGATACGGGTCATGCCGATCGACTTCGCGATCATCGCGGTCAAGGTCTTCGTCGTCCTGAACATGATTCTGGTGTTGGCCGGCGTGCTGGGGTGGATCGAGCGCAAGGGCAGTGCCCTGATCCAGGACCGCATCGGCGCCAACCGGGCGAGCATCTTCGGTTTTGCCGGTCTGGGGCTCATCAACACGATGGTCGCCGACCCGCTGAAGTTTCTGACCAAGGAAGACGTCATCCCGGCCGGAGTCGACCGGCTGCTGCACACGCTGGCGCCGCTGGTCAACCTGGTGCCGGTGCTGGTGGCGTTCGCGGCGATTCCGATCGGCGACGTGCTGGTCGTCGGCGGGCGGACGATCGAGCTGCAGGCGGTGAATCTCGATGTCGGCGTGCTCTACATTGTCGCGGTGATTGCCATCAGCGTTTACGGCGTGGTGCTGGCGGGGTGGGCGTCGAACAACCGGTTCTCGCTTCTCGGCGGCATCCGCGGTTCGGCACAGATGATTTCGTACGAGTTGGGTCTGGGGTTGTCGATCCTGGCGATGGTGATGACCTACGGCACGCTGGACCTGCAGCAGATGGTGCGGGAGCAGGGGCAGCTCATCGGCGGGTGGTTGCCGGCGTGGGGTATTCTCTATCAGCCGCTGGCTTTTCTGATCTTTCTGACGGCGGGCATTGCCGAGAGCAAGCGGGTGCCATTCGATCTGCCGGAGGGCGAGTCGGAGCTGGTCTCGGGATTCTTCACGGAGTACTCGGGGATCAAGTATCTGTTGTTTTTCATGACCGACTTCGCCGAGATCGCGGTCGTGGCGGGGCTGGTGACGACGATGTTCTTCGGCGGGTGGCAGGTGCCGTACCTGCTCGGCGACGGCTTCCACTTCCCGGGCGGTGCGACCGTCCCGTTGCCGCAGGCGGTGGTGGCGTTGCTCGGCGTGGCGGCGTTCATGGCGAAGACGCTCTTTTTCTGCTGGCTGCAGGTGGCGCTCAGGTGGACGCTGCCGCGGCTGCGGTACGACCAGCTCATGAGTTTCGGTTGGAAGGGTCTGATGCCGCTGGCGCTGGTCAACATCGTGCTGACCGGGGCGGTGGCGCTGGCGTTGCAGAGGTAAGGGTCGATGGCGCTGATCGTCCTTGCGATGCTGGCGGGTTTGTTGCTCGCGTCGGGTGCGGGTCTCGTGCTGTTTGCGGGTTTCGAGCTGTCGGGTGCGGCGCCGGCCACGGTGGTGTTCGCGGTGCTGGCGATCGGGTTGATTGCCGCTTCGCTGGGTGTGGTGCTGGCGCGCCATCCGATCCGCAGCGCTCTGTCGTTGGTGGTGGCGATGTTCCTGCTGGCGGCGATGTTTGCGACGCTGGACGCGCAACTCATCGCCGCGCTGCAGATCATCGTATACGCCGGAGCCATCATGGTGTTGTTCCTGTTCGTCATCATGCTGCTCAACTTGCAGGCGGAGCCGGGCTTTTCGGTCGGGGTGCGCCATCTCGGGGTGGGTGCGGCTGCCGGCGTGCTGTTTCTGCTGGCGGTAGGGCGTTTCTTCCTCGGAGATGCGGGGGCGACGGCGGCGGCGGGTCCGGGCGGGCCGGGAATGGGGGCGCCGGTGCCGGCCGACTTCGGCGGCATAGTGCCGATCGGCGAGCGACTGTTCACGCATTTTCTCCTGGCGTTCGAAGTAACCTCGATCCTCCTGCTGGTGGCCGTCGTCGGGTCGATCGTGCTGGCCAAGCGTAACCTCGTATGACGCCGCTGCCGTTGAACTGGTATCTGCTGCTGGCGGCGACGATGTTCACGATCGGCGCGGTCGGCGTGCTGGTGCGGCGCAACGCGATCGTCATATTCATGTCGATCGAGTTGATGCTGAACGCGGTAAATCTGGTCTTCGTGGCGTTCTCGCGGCAGCTCCACTCGGTCGACGGGCAGGTGATGGTCTTTTTCGTGATGGTAGTGGCGGCGGCGGAGGTTGCCGTCGGCCTGGCGATCATCATTGCGGTCTTCCGTAATCGGGAGACGGTGAACGCCGACGAGATCAACTTGCTGCGGTGGTGAGGGGGAGATGATCGCGCCTCCGGACATATCGTGGCTGGCGTTGTTGCCGGTGTTGCTGGTGGCCGGCACGGCGTTGTTGGCCATGGTCACCGACCTGTGGAGCGAGGGGCCCGACCGCGACAGCGTCGGCTGGGTGGGGGTGATCGGTCTAATCGTGACGGCGGTGGCGGCGGCGGCGCTGTGGAACACGCGTATCAGTACGTTGTCGGACGCGCTGGTTCTCGATCGTTACGGGCTTTTCTTTACGTTGCTGTTCTGCCTCGGCTCCGGTCTGTCGGTGCTCATGTCGATGAGCTATCTGGAGCTGACCGACATCCGAACCGGGGACTACTACACGTTGATTCTGCTGGCGACGGTCGGCATGGTGCTGATGGCCATGGGGACGGACCTCATGGCGATCTTCCTCGGCCTCGAGGTCATGTCGATCGGGGCGTACGTACTGGCGGGCATGGCGCGGCAGGAGTTGCGGTCGAACGAGGCGGCACTGAAGTATTTTCTGCTCGGGGCGTTTGCCACGGGGTTCCTGCTTTTCGGTATCGCCTTGCTGTACGGTGCCACCGGCACGACGACGTTGCCGGCGATGGGGACGCGGATCGCGCAGGCGGCGGTCGACCAGCCCGCGGTGGTGACGGCGGGGATCGGTTTGTTGCTGGTGGGGTTCGCTTTCAAGGTGGCGGCGGTGCCGTTCCACGTCTGGGCCCCCGACGTGTACGAGGGTTCGCCGACGGCGGTTACGGCGTTCATGGCGGTGGGTATCAAGTCCGCCGCCTTTGCGGCGTTCGTGCGCGTGTTCATGCACACGCTCGCGCCTCTGGGGGCGGACTGGACCTGGATCATCTGGATCCTTGCCGTGCTCACGATGACGGTCGGCAACATTACTGCGGTGGTGCAGACCAACATCAAGCGGATGCTGGCCTACTCCAGTATTGCGCATGCGGGGTATCTGCTGATCGGCATGGTTGCGGGCGGCTCCGGCGGCGGCAGTGCGATGCTGTTCTATCTGCTGGTTTACGCTCTGATGACCCTGGGGGCGTTTGCGGTGGTCATTGCCATCGGTCGGCGGGGCGAGCCGAACGAGGAGATTGCCGACTACGCCGGACTGGGTTTTCGCAACCCGGTACTCGGATTGGCGATGACCGTGTTCATGCTATCGCTGGCGGGCTTCCCGCCGCTCGGCGGGTTTGTTGCGAAGTTCTACGTCTTCAGCGCGGCGGTGCAGGCCGGGTACTATTGGCTGGCCATCATCGGGATGCTGAACAGCGTCGTGTCGGTGTACTACTATGTTGCGGTGCTGGTGCGCATGTACATGCAGGAAGGCGACTTGCAGGTGACGCCGGCCTCGCGCCGGCCGTATCTTCTGGCGACGCTGGTAATCGCGGCCGCCGGGACGATCGTGCTCGGCATCTTCCCGGCTGCCGTCTGGGACATCGCCCATCAGTCGTTCGAGGCGCTGGGGTAACATGGTCGAGAAGACTGTACAGCTCACGGGTTCTTCCGCCCGCAGCATCGAGGAAGCGGTCGAGATTGCGGTGTCGCGCGCGGCGGCGACGATCGACAACATCCGGCGGGTGCACCTCGTCGACGTCGAGGCCGTGGTTGAGCGCGGCGCGGTGGCGCGTTGGCGAGTGAAGGTCGACCTGACCTTCGGGGTGCAGGACATCATCCACGAATAGTCTGCCGTGGGGCCGCTCCCGGCCGGCATTACTCCCATGCGCGAGGGCACAGTTCAGGAAGTTGCCGCGGGGGTGTTTCTGGTGCGCCTGCCGCTGCCCGGTAAGCCGACCGTCGTCAACGTGTACTTGCTGAGTGGCGCCGGCGGCTGGGTGCTGGTGGACACGGGCCTCAATACGCAGGACAGCCTGGAAGCGATGGAAGCGGCGTTTGCCGCGGTCGGGTGTCGGCCCGAGGCGGTGCGGGCCATCGTGTGTACGCACCACCACCCGGACCACTTCGGGGCCTCGGCGGCGCTCAAACAGCGCACGGGCGCCGCGGTGTGGATCAGCCGTGCCGACCACCGCAGTTCCGAACACTATCGGACTCGAGAGCGCGGGGACGAGGCGATGGCGTTCTTCGCGCGGCACGGCCTGCCGATCGAGCGCTTCGGGCGCGTGCCGACGCCGGGGGAGTGGTGGGGCACGATGTACATGCCGGCGGAACCGGACGAGTTCCTGGAGGACGGTGCGGTGGTGTCGGTAGCCGAGTTATCGCTCGAGGCGATCGCCACGCCGGGGCACACGCCGGGGCACTGCGTTCTGCGCTTGCCGTCGCAGGGGTTGCTCGTTGCCGGCGACCATTTGCTGCCGAAGATCACGCCGCACGTCGGGTGGTATCCCGACGGGCCGCCGGATCCGCTCGGGGACTTCCTCGCCTCGCAGCGCAAGGTGCAGGGGTTGGATGTCCGGTTGGTTCTGCCGGCGCACGGCCGTCCGTTCACGGAACATCGGCGCCGAGCCGCTCAGATCGCGCAGCATCACGAGTACCGTTTGCGGGAGATTGCGGATGCCGTGGGGGCGCGGCCCCTGACCGCGTACGCGGCGGCGCAGAAAGCGTTCGGCTTCGACCGCGACGCGCCGCTGACGTTGCAGTTCCCGGCGACCTTCGAGACGCTGGCGCACCTGGAGCACCTGTGTGTTCGCGGCGAGGTGGCGCGCGAAGACGGGGCGGTGGAGACGTTGTACCGGCGCCGGCGGGCGCCATGAGCCTGTAGGCCCGCCGGCCCCACCCCGGGGGGAATTGGTTGTGTGCCGCGGATGCACGTGCTAACTGACCCGGATTCCCGGATCGGGATCCGAAAAGAGAGAGGAGATGTGCCTCATGAAGCGACTCATCTGTACAGGTGTGGCGGCGTTGTCGTTGGTAGGTGCGGGCGTGGCGGTCACGACTGCCGTCCGAGCTGCCGACGATCCGAACGCGAAGATCGTCGATTACTACCGCCGCAAGGCGAACGTTCCGCCCAACGTCACCCTCCAGGTGGAAGACGTTAAGCCGTCGACCGCGTTCAAGGGCGCCAAGTCGGCCGTCATCGTGGCCGGCAATCGCAAGGTGCCGGTGACCATGTCGGAGGACGGCCGCTATCTCGTCTTCGGCGAGGTGGAAGACATCACGGTCGATCCCTTCAAGGCGGTGATGGAAAAGGTCGCGGTGAAGAACCGTCCGTTCAAGGGCGGCGAGAATGCCAAGGTCACGATCGTCGAGTACTCCGACTTCCAGTGTCCGTTCTGCACCCGTGGCTACAACACCATGGAGAATCAGGTGCTGAAGGAGTACGGCGACAAGGTGAAGTTCTACTACAAGCACTTCCCGCTGCCGATGCATCCGTGGGCGCAGCCTGCGGCGGTGGCTACCGAGTGTGCGCTGTTGCAGAACAACAAGGACGCGTACTGGAAGCTCTACAACTTCTACTTCGAGCACCAGAAAGAGATTACGCCGCAGAACCTGAAGGAAAAGACGGCGGAGGCGTTGAAGGACTCGAAGATCGACATGGCGAAGTTCAACGAGTGCTTCGACGGCAACAAGACGGCCGACGAAGTGAAGGCGCAGATGACCGAGGGCCAGAGCGTGGGCGTGACCGGAACGCCGGGTTTTATCATCAACGGGCGTCTCGTGAGCGGTGCGCAGCCGTTCGAGAACTTCAAGGCCGTCATCGACGACGAGTTGAATCGCAAGAGCTGACACCGGCGCGCGCGTGCGCCGTCCGGCCCCGGGGCGGGCTGGGCGGCGGCGCGGCGGTGACGGGTCGCAGGCACGTAGCTCAGTGGGAGAGCGCTTCCCTGACACGGAAGAGGTCGGCGGTTCAATCCCGCCCGTGCCTACCAGCCCTTCCTGGCCGCCGGCGCGCCGGGGCGACGCCGGCGCATCTTTGTTAATGGCACAGATCACGATTACGACACCCGACGGAAACCGTCATGCGACGGCGGCCGGCACGCCGGTTGTTGCGGCCCTGAAGGCCGCCGGGGCGCTGTCCGGTCGGGTGGTTGCCGCGACCGTCAACGGTCGCAGGGTCGATCTTTCCTATCCGCTGGTCGAGGACGCGGAGATCGCCGCGATACCCGCCGATTCCCCGGCGGGCCTCGAAGTGCTGCGCCATTCCACCGCGCATCTCATGGCGCAGGCGGTACAACGCTTGTTCCCGAACGTGCAGGTGACCATCGGGCCGGTAATCGAGAACGGCTTCTACTACGACTTCAAGCGCGACACGCCGTTCACGCCGGAGGACCTCGAGCGCATCGAGGCGGCAATGCGCGAGATCGTCAAGGCCGACCTGAAGGTGACGCGCGAAGAAATGCCGCGCGAGCAGGCCATCGCTCGTTTCCGCGAGATGGGCGAGCAGTACAAGGTGGAGATCCTCGAAGGCATACCCGAGGCCGTGGTGTCGCTTTACCGCCAGGGCGACTGGGTCGATCTGTGCCGCGGGCCGCACGTTCCATCGACCGGTAAGCTCGGGGCGTTCAAACTCACCAGCGTCGCCGGGGCGTACTGGCGCGGCGACGAACGTAACGAGATGCTGCAACGCATCTACGGCACTGCCTGGGCTACGCGTGCCGACCTCGAGGCCTATCTGGAGCGGCTCGAACAGGCCCGGCAACGCGACCATCGCCGCCTGGGGCAGGTGTTGGACCTGTTCTCGCTGCACCCGATCGCTCCCGGATCGCCGTTCTTTCATCCGCGGGGCACCGTGCTGTACAACGTCCTCGTCGACTTCGTCCGCGGCCTCTACGGGCGATACGGCTACACCGAGGTGATCACGCCGCTCATCTACAAGACCGAGTTGTGGAAGACCTCGGGGCACTACGACGCCTTCCGTGAGGACATGTTCCTGATGCAGGTGGACGAGCAGGAGTACGGCGTCAAGCCGATGAACTGCCCCGGCCACTGCTACCTGTTTGGAACTCGCAAGCACTCGTACCGCGACCTGCCGGTGCGCTACGCCGACTTCAGCCGTCTGCACCGCTTCGAGCCCTCGGGCACCCTGACCGGACTGACCCGCGTGCGCTCGATGGTTCAGGACGACGCTCACATCTACTGCACGCCGGAGCAGACGGACATCGAGCTCGAGCGCTTTGTGGCCATGGTGCGGGAAGTGTACGGGGCATTCGGCTTCGACCGGATCGAGGTGACGCTGCAGACCCGGCCGGAGAAGTTCCTCGGTCGTATCGAACTCTGGGATGCCGCCGAGGCGGCTCTGCGGCGGGCCCTGGAGCAGGCCGGTTTCGCGGTAACCGTCTTACCGGGCGAGGGAGCTTTTTACGGTCCGAAGATCGGCTTCGATTTCCGTGATGTCCTGGAACGTTCGTGGACGCTGGCCACGGTGCAGATCGACTGCGCGATGCCTGAGCGCTTCGCCCTCCGTTACGTGACGCCGGAAGGCACGGAGGCGATTCCGACGATGCTCCACCGGGCGGTGCTCGGCTCGATCGAGCGGTTCATCGCCATTCTCATCGAGCACACCGGCGGCGCCTTCCCGTTATGGCTGGCGCCGGAGCAGACGCGAGTGCTGACCTTGACCGAGCGGCAGGAGACATACGGCCGGGAGGTGACCGAGCGTCTGCGGGGGGCCGGTCTGCGGGCCGAGATCGATGACCGCAACGAGAAACTCGGCTATAAGATCCGCGAGGCGCAGTTGCAGAAGGTTCCCTACATGGCGATCGTGGGCGACAAGGAGGCGGCAAACCGGACGGTGGCGGTGCGTAGCCGCAGCGGGGAAACTCCGGCGCCCGAGCCGCTGGAGGAGTTCGTTGCCCGCATTGCGGCGGAAGCCGCCGTGCCGGGCAAACACTGATACACGGCGCTCGCCGGCGGGGTTTGTCCCGGCCGGCCGCGCAGGAGGAGAAGTCATGCCGAAAATGAAGACCAGCCGCGGAGCCGCCAAGCGGTTCAAGATGACGGGAACGGGGAAGATCAGGCGCCGCAAGGCCTACCTGCGACACATCCTCACCTCGAAGGGCCGCAAGCGGAAACGTCACCTGCGCCAGACCGGCATGGTCGATGCGACCAACGAGCGGGCCATCCGTTTGCTGCTGCCGTATCTTTAGGCGGCGCTTGTGCCGCGGATGTCGAGATGCTAACCGATTGAGCTTTCGAGGAGATCGACCATGCCACGAGTGAAGCGCGGGACCAAAGCCCGCCGCCGGCACAAGAAAATCCTCAAGCTCGCCAAGGGTAACGTCGGCGGCCGGCGCAAACTGTACCGCCAGGCGCGCGAGACCGTCGAAAAGGGCCTGACTTACGCCTATCGCGATCGCAAGGTCCGCAAGCGCGAGTTTCGGGGGCTGTGGATCGTGCGTATCAACGCTGCCGCGCGCGAGCACGGCCTCAGCTACAGTCAGTTCATGCACGGGTTGAAGCAGGGGGGCGTGGGGGTGGATCGTAAGGTGTTGGCCGATCTGGCGGCCCGCGATCCCGCCGGCTTTCAGGAATTCGCGCAGATTGCCAGGGCGCATCTGGCCGCCTGACCGCGGCGTTGGCGTGGGCTGACGGCGCCCGAGAATCGGCCCGTCCGCTCGGTGGCGCGTGACGCCACGCGGACGGGGATCCCATGAAGGAGCAGTTGGCAGAGATCCACCGCGACGCGATCGCGGCGCTGGAGGCGTCGGGCAGCGAAGCGGAGGTGGACGCCGTGCGCGTGCGTTTTCTGGGGCGCAAGGGCCAGCTCACCGAGCTTGTCCGTGGCCTGCGCGACGTGCCGCCGGCCGAGCGCCCCACCGTCGGCGCTTATCTAAACGACATCAAGGACGACCTCGAGGCTCGCGTGGCAGCCGCGCAACTGCGACTCCGGGATGCGGCCCGGGTCGCCCGGGTGGCTGCGGAGCGCACCGACGTCACGCTGCCGGCCAGACGGCGGGCCGCCGGCCGGCTCCATCCCATCTCGCGTACGATGGAGGAAATCGTCGACATTTTCGTCGGGCTGGGTTTCTCCGTCGCCGAGGGGCCGGACGTCGAGGACGACTACCACAACTTCAGTGCGCTCAACATTCCGCGCGATCACCCCGCGCGCGACATGCACGATACGTTCTTCGTCGCCGAGGAGCAGGTGCTGCGCACGCACACTTCGCCGGTGCAGGTGCGGGTCATGGAAACCCAGACGCCGCCCCTGCGGGTGATTGCGCCCGGTGCGTGCTACCGCCACGACTACGACGTTACCCATTCGCCGATGTTCCATCAGGTCGAGGGCTTCATGGTCGATCGGCGCATCGCTTTCGGCGACCTCAAAGGCGTGCTTACGCTGGCGCTGCGGCGTTTGTTCGGCGCCGACACGAAACTGCGATTCCGCGCCAGCTTCTTCCCGTTTACCGAGCCCAGTGCCGAGGTCGACATCGGTTGCCTCTTCTGCGGTAGCCGGGACGAAACCTGCAGGGTCTGCAAGGGCACCGGGTGGATCGAGGTGCTCGGTGCCGGGTTGATCGATCCGAACGTGTTTGCCGCGGTGGGCTACGACCCCGAGGTGTACAGCGGCTTTGCCTTTGGCCTCGGTGTGGAGCGGATCGCCATGCTGCGTTACCAGATCAACGACATCCGGCTCTTCTACGCCAACGACGTCCGCTTCCTGGGGCAGTTCTGAGCGTGCGGGGTTGGCGATGCGAGTCACCTGCAACTGGCTGGCAGAGTTCGTGGCGATGGAGTGGCCGCTCGATCGGCTCACGGATCGCCTGACGACGGCGGGCTTCGAGGTCGAGGCGGTCGAAGCCTGGGGGCGCGATCTGCCTGACGTCGTCTGCGTCGAGGTGGTGCGTGTCGAACCGCATCCGCGCGCGGAGGGGCTCAGTGTGTGCGCCGTGCGGGCGGACGACGCGACGCTGCACACGGTGGTGTGCGGGGCGCCGAACGTGCGGGTCGGAATGCGGGTGCCGTGGGCGCGGCCCGGGGCGATGCTGCCGGACGGCAGGCCGGTTGCCGCGTTGGAGGTACATGGCTTCGCCTCGGCCGGGATGTTGTGCTCCGAGGCGGAGTTGGGGTTGGGCGGCGACGCCCGCGGTCTGCTCGTTCTCCCGGACGACGCCCGGCCGGGTCGGTCGGTCACCGCCGCGCTCGGGATCGAAGACACCGTTCTCGATATCGCCATCACGCCCAACCGCGGCGATTGCCTGAGCATTGTGGGCCTGGCCCGGGAGATCGCCGCGCTGACCGGACAGAGACCGGTCCGGCCGCGCGTACGCGTGTCGGAAAGCGATCCCGGGGCGGTGACGCTGGCGACGATTCAGATTGCCGACGCGGACCTCTGCGGCCGGTATGTCGGGCGGGTGGTCGCGGACGTCGGCATCGGGCCGGCGCCGTTGCGCATGCAGGCGCGGTTGCGGGCCGTGGGCGTGCGTCCGATCAACAACGTCGTCGACGTGACGAATTACGTGATGATCGAACGCGGGCAGCCCCTGCATGCCTTCGATTACGACCGCCTGCCGCGCCCGGAGATCGTCGTGCGCCGCGCTGGCCAGGCGGGAACGTTCACGACCCTCGACGGCCACGCGCGGGCTTTGCTGCCGAACGATCTGCTCATCACCAGCGGCGGCGAGACGGTGGCAATAGCCGGGATCATGGGCGGCGCCGACAGCGAGGTTACCGAAACGACGCGCCGGATCCTGCTGGAAAGCGCCTGGTTCGACCCCGCCGCCGTCCGGCGCACGGCCAAGCGGCTCGGGTTGCGCACCGAAGCCTCGTACCGGTTCGAGCGCTGCACCGACATCGAAGGGGTGGAAACGGCCGCGGACCGGGCGGCGGAGCTGATGGCGAATCTAGCGGGCGGGCGGGTGCTGCGCGGTTGCATCGACGTTTACCCGGGGCGCCGCACCATGGCGGCCGTGCCGCTGCGGTTGAAGCGTCTGGAGGAGTTGCTCGGAATGACGGTCGGCCGGGCCGAGGTGGTGGGCAAGCTGAAGGCTCTTGGCGTAGCGGTGACGCCGGGGCCTCGCGGTACGCTGTCCGCCGTGCCGCCATCGTATCGACCCGACCTGACCCGCGAGATCGATTTTATTGAGGAGGTGGTGCGCCTCATCGGGTACGACAACGTACCGACGACGTTCCCAAGTGGGGCGCTGACGGACGCTGCCGGCAGCGGCAACGAACGAACTTTCCGCGAGATCCGGCGGTACGTGGCCGGCCAGGGCCTGCACGAAGCGGTGTTTCTGGCGTTCGCCTCGGCAGAGACGAACCGGCTCTTTCCGGGCATTGATCCGGAGCCCCGGGCGGTGAGGATCGTCAACCCCCTCACCCAGGACGACACCGAGTTGCGCCGGAGCTTGTGCGGCCAGTTGGTGAGGGCGGTGCGCGACAATCTGGCGTACGGTGCGACTCGCGTGGCGCTGTTTTCCATCGGCAAGGTATTCTGGCGCGACGACGAGTTCCGCGAAGCCTGGCGCGTTGCCGGGGTGGTCTGCCGCGGCTTCCCCGGTACCGGCCTGGGCCGCCGCGACGAAGTCGAGCTGGTCGACATCAAGGGCGTTGTAGACGGCCTCTGCGAGCATCTCGGGGTCCCGGCAATGACCTGGCAGGTTGAGTCCGACCGGCCCGCCTTTCATCCCGGTCAGACGGCGGCGGTGATCGGGCCACATGGCGGGACGGTGGGCATCGCCGGCGCCCTGCATCCCGGCGTTCAAGACGCCCTCGATGTCGGGCCGCGCTGCTGGCTCTTCGAACTTGACTTGACCGCACTGCTCCAGTATTTTCCGCCCCGCGTGAAGTTCGCGGAACTTCCACGATTTCCAGCAGTTGTGCGTGATGTGGCCTTCGTTGTGGATGATGACTTCGCCTCCGATCGGCTGACGCGGTTTCTGCGCGGCGGTGCGGGAGCGGGGGACTTGGTGGAAGAGGTGCTGTTGTTCGATCAGTACGTTGGGGCGCCGATTCCGAGCGGGAAGAAGAGTCTGGCCTATACCGTGTCGTATCGGGCCGCGGACCGGACGTTGACCGATGCCGAGGTGAGTGAGGTGCACGCGCGGTTGATTGCTGCGGCGGTGGAGGCGTTGCACGTGGATCTGCGTTAGAAGGGGACGCCTGCCACAGGGAGGGCCGAGCGTGACCATGACGAAGGGCGACATCGTCGAACGGATCTACGAAAAGATCGGTTTCTCCAAGAAAGAGGCCAGCGAAGTCGTCGAATCGGTGTTCGAGATCATCAAGAACCGCCTGGGGCGGGGAGAGAAGGTCAAGATCTCTGGCTTCGGGAACTTCGTCGTCAATGCCAAGCGTCCCCGTAAAGGTCGTAACCCGCAAACGGGAGACGAGATTACCATTTCCGGCCGTCGCGTGTTGACCTTCAAAGCCAGTCAGGTGCTCAAGAAGACGATGAACTCCGAACCTTAGCGGTCTACCGTGGGTGCCCCAGCTCCCCAGCTTCCGGACAAACTCTACTTCAAGATCGGCGAAGCAGCGTCGATCGTCGGCGTCAAGCCTCACGTGTTGCGCTACTGGGAAAGCGAGTTCAGCATCGTGCGGCCGAACAAGAGCCGCTCGAAGCACCGGTTGTACCGCCGCAAGGACGTCGAAACGCTGCTGCAGATCAAGCAGCTGCTGCACGATCAACGGTTCACCATCGAGGGGGCGCGCAAACGCCTGCGGGAGGGGTCGCGAACCGGGGCGGCACGGCGGGAACCGCCGGGCGACGCCGAATCCTGCGAGGTCCGGTTACGGCATGCGCTGCAGTCGGTAAGGCGAGAGCTGCAAGCGCTGGTCAAACTGCTGCGATAGTCAGGCGCGCTGTACGGTTGAGTTCCTGAAGCTTAAGTGGCACTACTCAATACAGTAAGCCGCCCGCGGATGGTTGGTGGGCGGCTTACTTGTCGGGGCGTGGCGCAGCCTGGTAGCGCACTCGCTTGGGGTGCGAGTGGTCGTGGGTTCAAATCCCGCCGCCCCGATTTCCTCTTCTGTACCACGCGCGGCGAGGCTGGTTTGCCCGCTCAAAGGGGCGGTGCTACGGTGCCGCCGTGTCCATCCTGCTGAGTAACGACGACGGCATTGCGGCGGATGGATTGCGCGCTCTCCGCGAGGTGCTGGCCGACCTCGACGAGGTGTGGGTGGTGGCTCCCGATCGCGACCAGAGTGCAGTCAGCCATGCCCTGACGTTGTCGCGGCCGTTGCGTATCGAGTCGGCCGGTGTGCGTGCCTTCGCGGTCGACGGTACGCCGACCGACTGCGTGAACCTGGCCGTCAAGGGCATCCTGCCCGAGCGGCCGCGCCTGCTCGTCTCCGGGATCAATCGCGGCGCCAATCTGGGCGACGACATCACCTACTCGGGAACCGTCTCCGCGGCCATGGAAGGGACCCTCCTCGGTATTCCGTCGGTTGCGGTATCGCTGGTGACCGACAACGGCATGGACTTCTCGGCGGCGGCCGCGTTTGCGCGACAACTTGCGATCTCCGTGCTTCGCGACGGGTTGCCGCGGGACACGCTGCTGAACGTCAACGTGCCGGACCTCCCGGCGGCCAGCATCGAGGGGTTCGCGCTTGCGCGACAGGGGAAGCGCCGATACGGCGACGCCATCGTCGAGAAGGTCGATCCGCGCGGCAAGAAGTACTACTGGATCGGCGGCGGAGAGATTGGCTTCGTCGATGCGGAGGGCACCGACTTCAGCGCCATCCAGCGTGGCCTGATTGCGGTCACCCCGCTCCATCTCGATTTGACCAATTACGCGTCGTTGAGCATGCTCGGGCAACTGCGGGTTGTCTGGCCGCCCGATCGGGACCGGTCGGCGGGCTGAAGGGTGCTGGAAGGGGACGATGATCGACATCAAGTCTTACATCCGTGACATCCCCGACTTTCCGAAGCCGGGCATCATCTTCAAGGACATTACTCCGCTGCTTGCCGATGGGGCGGCGTTCAGGACGGTTGTGGACCGGATCGCGGCCAGACATCGGACCGGCATCGACAAGGTCGTCGGCATCGAGTCGCGCGGCTTCCTGATCGGTGCGGCGGTCGCCTACGCACTGGGTTGCGGGCTTGCCGTCGTGCGCAAGCCCGGGAAGCTGCCGTCCACCACGTACACGGCGGAATACGAACTCGAGTACGGCAACGACAGCCTCGAGATCCACCGCGATGCATTCGGCCACCCGTGCCGCGTGCTGATCGTCGACGATCTGCTGGCGACGGGCGGTACGGCAAGCGCGGCGATCGCGCTGGTGGAACGTCTCGGCGGCGAAGTGGTCGAGTGCGCTTTTCTCGTTGAGCTGGCCGTGCTGAAGGGCCGCGAACGTTTGCAGCCGCACCGGGTATTTGCCCTCGCCGAATACGGCGGCTAGGCCCCCCGGCGCGCCTCCCGTGCGGCCGTGGGGGACCGGGGATTGGGTGGGGTGGTGCCGCGCGCACGGCCGCGGTGGCTGCCGGGCGGCCGGACGGCTCCGGATACGCCTTGCCGCAAGGAGATGACGCACGATGGCCGACTTCCGCATAGAGCGAGACTCGATGGGCGAGATGCGTGTGCCCGCAAAGGCCTATTACGGCGCGCAAACGGCACGTGCGCTGGAGAACTTCCCGTTGAACGGGCCGCGTTTTTCCCGCCGATTCATCAAGGCCCTGGGTGTTGTCAAAGCCGCCGCCGCGCGGGTCAATATGCAACTCGGTCTTCTCGACGAAGCCCGCGGCCAGGCCATCGAGCGGGCGGCCCTCGAAGTGGCGGGCGGGAGCCTGGACGCGGAGTTTCCCCTGGACATCTTTCAGACCGGCTCGGGCACCTCGACGAACATGAACGCCAACGAGGTCATCGCCGCGCGCGCCATCGAGCTGCTCGGCGGCAGCCGCGGCGACAGGAACCTCGTGCACCCGAACGATCACGTCAATATGGCGCAGAGCACCAACGACGTCTTCCCGAGCGCGATGCACGTCGCCGCCATGGATGCCCTCGAGACCCACACCCTTCCGGCGTTGCGTAAACTGGCCGACGGCTTCGCGGCGAAGGCGGCCGAGTTCGCCGACGTCGTCAAGTCCGGACGCACGCACTTGCAGGATGCCGTGCCGATCACGCTCGGGCAGGAGTTCTCCGGATACGCCGGGGTCATGCGCCACGGCGTGGTGCGGCTCGAGAACACCCGGCGCCACCTGTCCGAGTTGCCCATCGGCGGCACCGCGGTGGGCACCGGTATCAACGCCCATCCGGAGTTCGGCACGCGGGTGGTGACCGAGCTGCGCGTTCTCACCGGGCACCTGTTCCGCCGGGCCGAGAACGTCTTCGAGGCCATGCAAAACCGCGATGCGGCGGTCGAGGTGTCGAGCGCGGTCAAGATCGTCGCCGTCGGCTTGATGAAGGTCGGCAACGACCTGCGCCTGCTAACTTCGGGTCCGCGCACCGGACTCAACGAGATCGAGTTGCCGGCGACCCAGCCCGGGTCGAGCATTATGCCCGGGAAGGTGAACCCGGTCATTCCGGAGGCCGTGAACATGGTGGCGGCGCAGCTCATCGGCAACGACGGCGCCATCGTCGTCGCGGCGCTGAACGGCAATCTCGACCTCAACGTGATGATGCCGGTGATCGCCCACAACTTGCTCGAAGAGCTCGAGCTGCTCGGCAGTGCCGCCCGGGTGTTCGAGGAGAAGTGCGTGCGCGGCATAACGGCCAACGTCGCGCAGTGCCGAGCTTACGGCGAGCGAACTGCGTCGCTGGTGACCGCCATCGCGCCGGTGGTCGGTTACGACGTCGCGGCGAGGGTCTTCAAGCAGTCAGTCGCCGGGGACAGGCCGATCCGCGAGGTGATGATCGAGGAGAACTTGATTCCGAAGGAACGGTTGGACGAGATTCTCGATCTCAAGAAGCTCACCGAGGGCGGTCGCGCCTGAGGCCGCCAGGCGAGTGGGCAAGCCGGAATGGAGGGACGAATGCAGCGCCGCTCATCGGGCCGAGTCGTCGGTACCCTGCTGGCGATTGTCGCCGCTCTGGCGGTCACGATCCTCGTCGGTGCCGGGATCTTCGGGCCCGAGGTCATAGAGCGCTCCGCCAATCGAGTGCTGGTGTCGCCGCCGTACCCGGTGGGCAAGGAGGCGCGGGACCTGCACGACCGCATGTTCGTTGCCGACCTGCACGCCGATCCGCTGCTGTGGCAGCGCGACCTGCTCGTGCGCGGGAGCTTCGGTCACGTCGACGTGCCGCGCTTGATCGAGGCCAACGTCGCCTTGCAGGTGTTCGGTGTGGTCACGCAGGTGCCCTACGGCATCAACTACGAGCGCAACGCCGGCGACGCCTTCGACGTGGTCAGTGTGCTCGCCGTCCTGCAGCGCTGGCCGGTGGCCACGTGGACGAGCCGCACGGAGCGGGCCATTTATCAGGCGCAGAAGTTCACGGACGTGGCAGCACGTTCGGGCGGGCGGTTCCGTCTCATCCGTCGGGTCGAGGACCTTTACGCGTATCTCGAGGATCGCACCCGCGACCGCCAGCAGACGGCGGGAATGCTGGCGATCGAGGGGATGCAGGCAATCGATGGCAAGCTCGAGAACGTGGCACGGCTGCGCGCGGCGGGATTTCGGATGATGGGCATCGCGCACTTCTTCGACAATCAGGTTGGCGGTTCGGCGCACGGTACCGAACGCGGCGGCCTGACCGACCTCGGCCGGGCCGCGGTGCGCGAGATGCAGGCAACCGGCATCGCCGTCGACCTCGCGCACGCGTCGCCGCAGGTGTTCGACGAGGTGGCGGCGATGACCACCAAGCCGCTTGTCGTCTCGCACGCGGGCGTCAAGGGGACGTGCGACTCGCCGCGCAACCTGAGCGACGCGCAGTTGCGCAAGGTGGCGGCGACGGGCGGGGTGGTCGGCATCGGATACTGGGATGGTGCGGTGTGCGATCCGTCGCTGGCAGGAATCGTCAAGGCGATCCGGTACGCGATCGGGGTGGCCGGGCCGGACCACGTCGGCCTGGGTTCCGACTTCGACGGCGCTACGGCCACGCCGTTCGATACCACGGGCGTGCCGCGGCTCACCGAGGCGCTCCTCCAATCGGGACTATCGCAGCAGGACGTGGCGAAGATCATGGGCGCCAACGCTTTCAGAGTCCTGCGCGCGAACCTGCCGAGCGGTATCGAGGCGTCGACGCTGCCGCCGGCTGCGCCGAGCCCCACGGTCAAGGCCGCCGGGGGCACCGGGGCGAGCCGGACACCGTGACCTCCGGCCCGAGGTCGGCACGACCGGCGGGCGGGGTCTGCCCGGGCTCAGTCGCTTCGCGCCTTGAGTTGCGTCGACGTTTGCGTCTGCAGCGCCGAGTAGCTTGCTCCCCAGCACTCGCCGAGGCTGTTACGGAGCTGCACCGTAACCGGCGCGACCACTCCCGCGAGCGCCGGTAACGTCACCGCCGCGCTGCCGCCACGCAGCGAGATGCGGGCCTTGCCGCTATCCCCCGCCGTCAAGCGCAGGAGACGCACTCCCCAGGTCCGATTCCGGTCGCTGTAACGGAACCCGGTCCCAGTGGCACTCCAGCAGGCGCGGCTGGCGCAAATGCCTCCGGCCGGCAGCGAAACGTCGAGACGGGGCTGGGGGCCGGCGGATTGATCGTAGATGCACAGATCGAACACGGTGGCACCGGTCGGGTCGCCGAGTGCCGCCGGAGTGGTCGCCGCGCCGCGCATCCACGTCCACGAAAACGCGTCCCGGCTGTCTGGCGTCTTGTCCAGCAGCGTCAGCCGTGAACCGCCGGCGACGGTCGCGGTCCGACAGACCGGCTCCGGCTGCGCCACGCCCACGCAGGTGCCGCTTCCGTTGCAGGCGTCCGAGCGCGTGCAGAGGGTGCCGTCGTTACACGGGTTGCCGGCGAGCTCGAACGTGCACGTCGGCGAGCAGCAGTCGCCGGCTGCAGTGTTGCCGTCGTCGCAGGCCTCGGGTGCGCAGAGTACGCCGTTGCCGCAGGTCGCCGACGGTGTGCAATTGCTGTCGCAGCCGTCGCAGTCGACCAGATTGCCGTCGTCGCAGGTTTCGCCCGTGTCGATCCAGCCGTCGCCGCAAGTCACCTCGTCGGCGCCGAGGTCGACTTGGCCGCCGCTGATTCGCACGGCGCCGTCGATATCGGTTTCGCCGGCTCCCGGTACGAAGGCCGGGTCGCCGGCGTCGACGGCCGGCGAGGTGGACCTGATGTGCAGATTCCCGCCGGCCGGCGCGACCAGTTGCGGGTCCGCAAACAGCCCGTGCGCGTCTTGTCCCGAACCTGTCTGATACGCTGCGAAGCCCGTATAGACCGTGTTGCGCCACACGAAAGTTGCCGCGCCGGCGCCGGCTTCGACGAACCAGAGATTATAGTCGAGCGTGTTGTCGACGTTACCGTTCTCCGAATAGAGGAGGACGTTCTGACCGGTACTGTACGCGACGTTGTTGCGGATGACGTTGGTGTCCGCGAACTGAATCCAGATCTCGCCGATGCCGGTGCCCAGGGTGTCGTTCTGGAAGAGCGTGTTGTTCAGAAAGGCGCTATCGCGGACGCGGCCGACGGACGCATCGTAGCCGCCGAAGACCAGACCGGCTTTGTCGTTGCGGTAGATGAAGTTGTTGCGCACGACGATGCCGCTGGCGACAATTCCGTTGTTCTCGGCGCCGATCTCTATGCCGAGGTCGCACTCGGAGACGACGTTGCGCTCGATGATGATGTCCTTGCCGCCGTCGACGTAAATGCCGCCGGCGTAACCGCCGCCGTAGCTCGAGCGCGCGCGGTAGACCTGATTGCCGCGGCAGACGCCGTTGCGGGCCACCTTCGCGGGATCGGGCTGGATGTCCGTCTCGCCGCCGATAAAGTCGATGCCGATGTTGTCGACGTCGCGCACGATGTTGTTCGTAACCTCGAACAGCTCGACGTTGCCGTTGAGGGTCAGCGCCTCGCTGTGCGCCGGTTCGCAGTCGTAGATCTCGTTGCCGTCGATCACGAGGTTCGAGATCGAGGTTGCCGCGGTTCCGTACACCGTAATGCCCATGGCGTGGTTGCCGCGCATGTCGTGGATGCGGTTGTTGCGGACTTCGACGAAGCTGCCGCTGCCCTCGATTCTGATTCCCGAGCCGTCGTTGACGTTGAGGTTGTTGCGGATCTTGAAGCCGACAACCTTAACGTAGCTGCGCGAGACGAGGTGCATCATGTTCGGCCCGGCGACGCCGGTGCCGTCGAGGGTCGGCTGGTGTCCCGTATACGCCTGTAAGGTGATGTAGGCGCCGGGGGTGCCGCTGCGCGGGAAGGTGAGTTTTTCGAAGTAGGGTCCGGCGGTGTCTTTCACCGAGACCGTGTCGCCGGGCTGGGCGGCGTTCAGCGCGCCCTGAATCGTCGCCACGTCATCGGGCACCACGAACGTCGTCGCCCGGAGCGGCGTCGCGGTGGCCGCCAGAAGAAGCGCGACGGTCGTCAGCAAGCCGGGAAGGGGGGTGCGAGGCATGACTGGCGCATTGTCCGGCCCCGCCCGGTAAAGAGTCAAGGCCGGTGTGGCGGGCGAGTGCGGACAGCTTCCCCCCTGGAGTGTACGAGGTGCGCTTTCGCGTGCAGGACGAGGATCGGGTGTGGGACCTCGCGGCTTCCGCGACCGTCGAAGCCGCGAGGCAGAGGCCGCCGGCGCCGACGACATCAACACGCTGCTGGCGCCAGGGGAAGCGAGCCGGCCCGGCAGCGATATGGGCGCTTATGGGTGAGGTTTTGGTTATAGGCTTTTGGGTGATTATGGGTGAGAATATGGTTGAGAAGGGCTTCTATGCTGACGACAGATACCATAGATATCACCCCGGAATTCCTGGTGCTGATCGCCGAAATCGACGAATTCAAAGGCGCGTGGCGCGCTTTCGGCACCCTCGCGCCTGAGCGCCTGAACGCCCTTCGCCGCGTCGCGACGATTGAGAGCATCGGGTCCTCCACCCGGATCGAGGGCAGCAAGCTCAGCGACCGCGACGTGGAACGTCTCCTCGGCAACCTGCAGATCCAGCCCTTCGCCACCAGGGACGAGCAGGAAGTCGCGGGCTACGCCAAGGTCATGGAAACCGTCTTCCAGTCCTGGGCGGACATTCCGGTTACGGAGAACCATATCAAGCAGGTGCACCGCGATCTCCTGTCCTGCAGCGACAGGGACGATTACCACCGGGGTGCCTACAAGACGACACCCAACAGCGTCGCCGCCTTCGACGACGTCGGCCGCCAGATCGGCGTCGTCTTTGAGACGGCAACGCCCTTCGATACGCCGCGGCTGATGGCCGAGCTGATCGCGTGGCTGAACGAGACCCGCGACACCGGCCGCCTGCATCCGCTCCTCATCATCGGCGTGTTCATCGTGGTCTTCCTGGAGATCCATCCGTTCCAGGACGGAAATGGCCGTTTGAGCCGCGTCCTGACCACGATCCTCTTGTTGCAGGCCGGTTATGCCTATGTGCCCTACAGCTCGCTGGAGAGCGTGATCGAGCACAACAAGGAAAGCTATTATCTTGCGCTGCGCCAGACGCAGGGCACGATCCGCACCGCGGCGCCCGACTGGCAGCCATGGATTCTTTTCTTCCTGCGCGCGCTCCAGCAGCAGAAGCGGCGCCTCGCCGCGAAAGTGGAGCGCGAAAAGATCGTCATTGCCGCCTTGCCCGAACTGGCGGTACAGATCGTCGATCATGCACGCCAGCATGGGCGGGTGACGATTGGTGACATGATCCGCGTTACCGGTGCGAGCCGGAATACGCTCAAGGAACATTTCCGGCGCCTTGTCGCGCTCGGCCATCTCAAGCGGCACGGCGCCCGCAAGGGCACCTGGTACGGCCTGCCATGACAGCGCGCTGATGGCGCTTTGCGAGGGTGGCCACCGCGCACATCCATGAATTTGCGGCGGATGCGTTCCGGCGGAGGGGGGCAGAATCGGCCTTGCGGTGGGGTGTTCGGGGCCCGGAACCTGCCCGGAGGGGCGGCGTCCCGGCGGGCTGCGGGTTAGTGCCGTGCACTACCACCCTCTCGGACAGCCCAGACCGCTCCCCCCTTTTTCGGACACCGCCGCCTTTCCCGGTACGTGTCGAGGCGGGCGAAGCTCCGTGGACAAAAGAAGTCAGGTCAGCGCGCCGCTGGCGGCGATGCGGGCGAGGTCCTCTTCGCTGTAGCCGAGGATCTCCCGCAGCACCTGCACCGAGTGTTCGCCGAGGCACGGTGCGGCTGTGCGTGGGCCGCTGTCATAGCCGCGGATGCGGAACTGATGTCCCTCGTACGGCACTTCGCCCATCTCCGGATGGTGCAGACGGCGAAAGAAGCGCCGGTGCGCGAGCTGCGGATCGGTGAGCAGGTCGCTGGAGCGCTGCACCATGCCCGCCGGGACTCCTGCCGCCTGCAGCCTCTCCATCAGCGCCCGCGGCTCGTGCGTGCGGGTGAACTCGGCCAGCTCGCGGTCGATGCGTTCGCGATGTGCGATGCGGCCCGCGGCGGAGTCCAGCTCGGGGGCCATCGCCCATGCGGGTTTGCCGAGCGCCTGCCGGAGTGCCCGCCATTGCGCGTCGGTCTCGACGGCGATGGCGCACCACTCGTCGGTTCCCGCACACGGATAAGCGTCGTGCGGTGCGGCTCCGGGCGCGGCGTTGCCGGCGCGCCGCGGGATGGCGCCGCTCACCTGATGGTCGAGCAGTTCCGGTGCGAGGAAGTACAGGGACGATTCCATCTGTGCCTGTTCGATACGCTGGCCTTCGCCGGTGCGGCGGCGGTAATCGAGCGCCGCCATCAACGTGGCGCCGAGGAAGCGGGGCGCGATGGTGTCCGTATAGGCGTTGAAGGGCCCGCTGGGCGGACGGTCCGGCCAGCCGGTCACCTCGTAGAATCCGCACACGGCGGCGGCGTGGTATCCGTAACCGGCCATGGCGGCGGCGGGCCCGGTCTGTCCCATCAGGCATGTGCTTGCCATGACGATGTCCGGTTTGATGGCACGCACAACGTCGTAGCCGAGTCCGATGCGCTCCATCGTGCCGGCGGCGAACGAATCCATGCAGATGTCCGCCCATGCGATCAGCCGCTTCGCCACTTCCAGCCCTTCGGGAATCCGCAGGTTCAGCGCGAGGGACTGCTTCGAGGTGTTGAAGGAAGCGAAAAACTGCGACCGGTTCGTGCCGGCAATGCCGTCCTTGAACGGTCCGACGCTGCGCAGGCGGTCGATGGGGTTGGCGGTTTCGACGCGTACCACCGTAGCGCCGTGATCGGCGAAGTACCTGGCGGTGATCGGCCCGACGCCGATCCAGGAGAAATCGGCGATCTTCACGCCGGCGAAAGGCAGCGGCGCCGGCGCCGCGGATTCCCTGGCGGGCTTCCGCGGCGCTGCGGTCGGGGCGGCGGTCAGCACTTCTGTCGTGTGCGCGCCCGCGGCGGGGGCGGGGCGTTCGAGCGCCACGGGGGTTCGAGACGCGCGAACAAAGGCCCCGGGGGCGCGCAGCGGTGCGTGGCCGTCTTGCAGCGGGTACGGCTGCCAGAAATCGCGCGCGTCGAGCTGCGCGAGAGCCAGAACGTCGGCGATGGTATTGACCGGAGCGATCGTCGCTCCGGCGGCGAGGCCGCGAGCGAAGAGATCCGCCTTCGCGTACTTCGCGCAGAAGGCGCTGACCCTTTCCCGTAGCGCGACGAGAGAGTGCACGAGCGGAGCGCCGGCAAGGAGACGCGCCTCGTAAGTCGACCAGTCCTCGGCGCCGAGCCATTCCATGTCGACGGTGCCGTCCTCGAGCATCCAGCTCAGCAGGATGGGTCCGGTGGGGGCACTCATGATCAGGACGACTTCGCCGTCGGCGCACCGGTACACGACCGGAATGTCGAAGACGCCGAGCTGCAGCATGGATCCGTTGCGTTCGATGTCGGCGCCCTGGACGGCGTGCGCAATCATTGCGTTGAGTCCGGTCCAGAAGACCGCGGCCTGCGCCGATACGTCGACGAGCTGCGCGGTGCCGGTCTGCAGGCGGCGGAAGTGTGCGACGAGGGCAGCGACGGCGCTTTCGGCCGCGGCGTGATACCACGTCTGCGGCACGGTGACGCGCACCGGCGGCCGATCGGCGTCGCCGTTAACGGCCATCATGCCGCCCATGGCTGCCAGCGTGAGATCGGTGGCGTGGTGCCGGGCGTAAGGTCCGTCGTGGCCGAAGGCCGACACGGTAACGTAGACGAGCTGTGGATTCGCGGCGCGCAGGGCGTCGAATCCGAGGCCCCGTGCCTCCATGATGCCGGAGCCGGCGTCTTCGAACAGGAAGTCGGCGGTAGCGACGAGGGCAAGGAGATCGGCGCGTCCGGCTGGGCTGTCGAGGTCGAGGACGACGCTGCGCTTGTCGCGGTTGAAGGCGTGGAAGTAAAGGCTGGTCAGGCCGTCAGGCGAACCGGGAGCGTGCGGCGGCGTGCGGCGTGAGGGGCAGCCGCCCGGCGGTTCGACCTTGATGACGTCGGCGCCGAGGCCGGCGAGGATGAGGGGACCGAGATCGCCCCGCCCGGCGGTGAGATCGAGAACGCGATAAGGGGACAACATGGTGGGCTGTGTACACCATGCCCGCGGGTTTGTGGACCACCGTGAGGCGGGTCGGTGGCCGTCGTGCGCCACCCGGGTGCAGCCGCGTGCATTTTCTTCTTGACTGGCTCTCCCCGATGGCGGTACACGTCGACCCAGGTGCAGTCGGGTGTCGGCTTTCCGCAAACTCCGCAACAAAGAGAGGGGTAGAGGAAATGGCACACAGACAGATCCTTGTAACGGTCGGCCTGGCGCTTGTGGGCATGATCGGGCTGGCCACGCCGCAGGCGGCTCTGGCGCAGGCGGCGTACCCGAGCAAAGCGCGGGCGTACAACCTCGAGTTTGCACGCGCTATGGACGAGTGCGTTGGGCCGATCGTCACCGTCCTGAACCCGGGCAGTATCGGCGGCTGCATCCAGGCCAACTCGGTTACGGATTCGGCAATCGGGATGTCGAAGGCCCGGCTGAAAGCCTATTCGAGTAAGAAGGGCGTGAAGATGCTCTTCACGGCGAAGGGAATTACACCTGTCAGTTCGAAGGTTGCATTACAGATCACGTTGCGGACCAGCAATACCCTGGGTACGCCGCCGGGCAGCAAGACGTACGAAGATACGACCATCGTTTGCGGTACGACACCCGGTGCATGTGGCCGGTACTTTCCGGCCTCCTCGACCGGTGACATCAGAGTGAAGCAGAACTTAGACCAGTGCTTGATTTCGAATAGCCTCCCGGCAAGCCTGGCCACCGGTAACGTGCAGTTCTTGGAGACGGTGTTGATTAACTGCGACACCGGTGCGGTCCTGGGAGTGCCCGGGATCGTCAAGTGATCCGTACGGGACCTGCCCCCCGCCGGTCTCGTGGGTGGAACCTGAACGCAGTCTGCCGGTGTGGCGCGCCGGCAGACTGTGTCCTTTGGTCGCCTGCAAACCCGGGATCGCGGGCTGAGTGACGCGCCGGGATTCACCTGGCGTCCTCTCTGCGCCCCTCTGGCTTAAACGAGTACACGACCACCGTCCTGTTCCAGAGGCTGCTGCTGCCGGGCTCCGTGCGCGTATCGAGCGTCGGGGTTAGCACGGTCACGGCGTGGCTGCCGATGCGGATGGCCGTGAAGCCGGGGACCCGGGGCGGGGGCGCGCGGCTTTCTCCGATCCAGTACACGGGCATACCGTTCAACGCTCGCAACATCTGCGCGATGCGTTTGCCGTCGTAGCGCGAGAGCAGGTACCCCGGCAGATCGCGGTCGGCCCAGAGTGCCGGGGCGAATCCCCACGCCGTGAGCGGAGCGTCGAAAAACACGCACGCCCCCGGGGGTAACATCGCCCCCACAGCTTCGATGTGATGCAGGCTGCCTCGATAGTAGGGTGTCCACCGGAGCTGCGCGAACGGGCCCGCCTGGGCGGCGACTGCGAAACAGAAGACCGCCGCGGCGATCGACCAGTGGAGGCGTTGCGCGGCGGTTTGACACAGGAACACGACCCCGAGACACAATGCGGGCACCACGATTGTAGCCGCACGCCGCGCCACCCAGATCGGCACCGGTGTGGCGTTGGGGGCCAGCATGAACTGGACGAATGCCAGCGCCGCCAGTGTGCAGAAGACGCAGCCGGCAAGGTTGGAGCGGCGGACTTGCTTGGCCCAGACGAGCAGCCCGGCGCCTCCCGCGATCAGGGTCGGGACGCCGATATATGCGGCGAGCAGCGAGGTGCCAGTCCATCCGTGCTGCCACTCGCCCCACAGGGACACAGCCGTTGCGAGCAGGGTCACCGGGAGCATGCTCTGGAGGGCCGAGGAGCCACGGCGAATACGCCACAACAACAGGGTACCAATGACCGCGACAAGCGCGGCGAGTACGGCGATGCGAGGCCACGGCGCCCCGGAGAAAATGGCGACGGTTTCCGGCAACAGCGACCGCAGAATCCCCTCGTAGTGGGTGCGAAAATGGATCAGGTGGGCAGCCGCATGCGTCCAGACCAACGCCGCGCACGCGAAGAGCAACAATCGTTGGGTGCGAAATCCTTCTCCCTGGACGAGCCCGAGCGCCAGGGCGACAAACAGGAAAGCCGCGTTTTCGGTCCGCACGAGGCCGGCGATTCCGAACGCCAGGCCCGCCAGCGCGGCATCCGAGCGTCGGTGCGCGGTGGACCAGAACGACAGGCAAGCCAGTCCACCCCAGACAAAGAACTGCGCGGGAATCTCTGGCATGAGGAAACGGGAGTACCAACTCTGTATTGCGGACAGGGACAGCAGAACGAGAAAAGCGGCAGCAGCCCAGCCCCCGCTCACGGCGGCTGCGAATTGCACCATCGCCCACACGCTCAGTCCACCGAACAGCGTGATCGCCCATGGTGTCGCCGCGGAGCCGGCCAGGCCGTGAAACGCAGCGATCCAGACGGTGATGAGGTGGTGAAAGGCCGGGAGCACTTCGTCGGTGTCCATGCCCCGGAGGATGAGGCTACCTGGCAACCGTAAATAGGGCGGTGCCCCGGGAGTCGTCGTCACGGTCGGAAAGAGCCCACGCTTCAGGTCCGGGGACAGCAACTGCAGCGTCGGATCGCGCATGACGAGGCTGCCGTGTCGCGAGAGGTGTACGCCGGCCGCAAGATAACCCGCGGAGTCGGAGCCGAGGAGATGGGTGTCGAGCGGCGGCGACAACCAGAGCCACGAAATCGCCGCTACGCCGAGTCCGGCGAGATCGGTTCGGTTGTACGCCCACGGCGGCCGACGGCGGCGCCACAGGGCCGCCACGGCAGATATGACTGCCTGGGAGATCAGTAGCGCCGGCAGTGAGTACAGGCCGATCTCCGCCAGCACGAAGCCGAGATACGAGGTGCAGCACGCGCTGAGCAGCACCTCGCGAAACAGGCGCGAGCCTCTTTCTTGGCCGTCGCCAGCCCCGCGCAGGAGGAAGTGGCCTGGTGCATACAGGAGCAGGTACGCCGCGACGGGGATAAGCAGCGGTGACATCACGGGTGTGCCGCTCGTAGCCGACACCGGAACCGGACGTCAACCCGCCGCTGACGTGAGCCGCACGTGGGGGGGCGCGCACCGGCAGAGCGTTGCGGCAAGTCTGCGGCCAGTGGGCGGTTCGGTGCCGCGCCGACGGTCAGCGGGTACGAAAGGGGTCGACGACCCGGACGGTACCGTAAAGCCGCCCCTGGGCGAAGTCCTCGCTCAGGATCTCGCGCAGACCGTGGTGCTCCGCGTAGGCCCACAGATGCGCATCGAACCAGGAGAGCTGGTAGGCCGCCGCGCCGCGGAGCGCGGTTCGCAACATGGATTCGTTCGGGTAGAGGACCTCGAACTGGCTCAGGAGATCTTCTGCCTCGTGCCGGGCCTCGTCAGGCGTGAGCAGCGGATTGCCGTCGAGCAACGGACGAGTCACGACGGCAACGAACTCGACGATGGCTTGATGGGGAAGACGGAGCGAGTCGTCGGCGATCCCGCGCCGCAGCAACTCGGTTGCGATTCGCTGCTTGTCCGGGAACCGCGGGTCGAACCGATAGACCAGGACGTTGGTATCAACCAGCGCTGCCACGGTCGTACAAATCGTCCCGCCGCCAGCCTCGGTCCCGTGTCCGCGCCGTCTTGCCCCTGGCTTTCTGCTGGCGAGCCTTCTGCCGCTTGCTGGCCAGATCGAAGAGCTCCAGCCGCGCGGCGATGATGTCCCTGGCAAGCGGGCTCCGGGGGTGCGGCGTTGCCTTGCAGACGCGCACCGCGCTGCCGGCGGGAATCCATTCGATGTCGTCTCCGGGCCGAATACCGTATTCCGCCGCGATGGCTTTCGGGACGGTGACCTGCAACTTGCTGGTTACCTTTGCCACCCGTCCTTGATACGGCAAGGACGACATCCTTGTCAACGTCGCGACGCAACTCACGGTTGTTTCCGTGATTCCGATCAGTCCTTTTCGTTGCTATACGCGCTCGAATCGGCGAATGGAGAACTGGCCATGCCGCGCGCGCTGCGACAGTTGGCAGAGAACCTGTGGGTCGCCGAACGGCCACAGACGTTCTACGGACTGCCTGTGGGTACGCGTATGACCGTGATGCGGCTGCACGGCGAGCGCTTGCTGCTGCACTCGCCGGTGGCGCTCGACGCCGAGCTGCGCCGTCAGCTCGATGCGCTGGGCCGGGTCTCCTACGCGGTGGCGCCCAACCGCGTCCATCACCTGTACGCCGGCAGGGTCGCCGAGCACTATCCCGGTGCGCGTCTGTGGGTGGCGCCCGGGCTCGACCGCAAGCGTCCCGACCTCGTCTTCGAGGGGGTGCTCGGCGACGTCGCGCCCGAGGAGTGGCATGACGAGATCGAGCAGGTGTTCTTCCGAGGCCGACCGTACGAAAACGAGGTGACGTTCTTCCACCGCGCCAGCCGCACGCTCATCCTGTGTGACCTGGCTTTCAACTTCGGCCCCCGTGCCGCTTTCACCACACGCCTGCTGATGAAGCTCCTGCGCAGCTACGGGCACCTCGGTCCGTCGAAGCTCGACCCGTTGCTGATACGGGATCGCGCCGCCGCGCGCGCAAGCCTGCAACGCATTCTCGCCTGGGACTTCGATCGCATCGTTGTCGCGCACGGCGAGGTTCTGGAAGGCGGCGGCCACGCAACCCTGCGACAGGGGTATGAGTGGCTATTGTCCGAACCGTGACCGGACCGGCGATTTCCCCGCAACCTTTCCGCTTCTCGGTGCTGTTGGGGGACTACGCCGCGTTGCGCAGGAAAGCGATGGCACGACGCATGCCGTCCTCGACCCCAAGGCGCGGTGTCCAGCCGAGTTCACGACGAATCTTCGCCGTCGACAGGTGAAACTGCTGCCCGAAGGCCTTGACGTCGGCGGTGGTCAACGGCGGCGCCCCGCGCAGGTGAGCGAGCCGCCACACCAGCTCGCCCGCCACGGCGACGGCGTACGCCGCGGCGTAGGGGACGTGCCGCCGGGGTGGCCGGACGCCGATCGCGGCGGCGATCTTTGCGCACACCTCCTCCAGCGTCGGCCCGTCGCTGTCGTCGTGCACGATGTATGCCCGATCTCGCGCCGCGGGGTGCGTACCGGCGAGCACGCAGGCGTCGACCATGTTGTCGATGTAGACCCAAGGTAACTTCGCGCCGCGAAACCAGAAGAACATCGCGCCCCGGCGAATGGCATCGGCCAGCGACGGAAAGAACGCGCGGTCGCCCGGTCCGTAGATCCAGCCCGGGTAGACGATCGTGAGCGGGAGGCCGCTTTCGCTCGCAAACGATCGCAACCATCGTTCGGCGGCGATCTTGGTGTCCGCGTACGGTTCGCCCCACTCGCGCAAAGGGCTCGACTCGTCAAGCGGGCGCTGACCGTCCGGAAGTCCGAAGACGTCGCTGGTGCTGACGAGCACGAAACGGGCGACGGCGGCTTCGCGGGCCAGCCTGGCCACCACCTGAGTGCCGCCGACGTTGACGGTGTAGAAGCGCTCCCAGGGTGCCCACGCATGCACCAGAGCGGCGGCGTGAAACACGCGCGTCGCTCCGGGGAACGCCGCCGCAATCGATGTCGGGTCGGTAACGCTGCCGGGGAAGACTGCGAGTTGCGAATGCGTGGTGCCGAGCGCCTCGAGGGTGCGGCGCTGCGGGTCGTCGGGCAGTACGATGGCGCGCACGGCGTCCCCGTCGGCGAGCAGGCGCCGCACCAGGGCGAAGCCAAGGAACCCGGCCGCTCCGGTGACCACGGACGTCGCTCGCGCAGGCGCTGGCGTAGCGGTTGGCACCCGTGGCCTCTCGGCGGTCGGTTGCGCCGGCGATCAGTTAAGCACGGTGAGGAAGACGCGCAGCAGTTCGTGGCGGGCGTGTTCGGGCACGTCCTCGTCGGATAGCCGGGTCAGGTCGCTGCGGTACCAGTTGCAATCGCGCACGTAGTAGTGGCTGAAACCCCGGTCGAAGGAGATCGTTGCGCTCAGGGCATAGTCGCCGATGCGGGTGGCGACGACGCTGTTGTCGTCGGCGAGGAAGAAGCGACGGTCGTGCATGGCACGGAAAACGTTGACTCGCAGCCCGGCGTACCGGCGCAGACACGACCACCGGGGCTCGACCGAGGGGCGACTCATTGCGTACGACTCTTGCGTGGGACTGTCACGCAGCTAGCTCCACCCAGATCCGTATGCTACCCGGAATCCATTCGCGAAGGCAAGATACAAGGACGACAGGTATGAGCGATTTTGATTTCGCGCCGCGCGAACCGGCGCGTTTCTTTCTCGAACGATTCGGGCTGAGCGAGAATTTGCTCGCCGATACGGTCGGGGCGGCGATCGCCCGGCGCGCCGATTACGCGGATCTGTACTTCGAGTTCCGGACGGTGCGCACGCTGGGCCTCGAGGACGGTCTGGTGAAAACCGCCGGCGCGCATATCGCGCAGGGGGTGGGGGTGCGTGTCGTCGCGGGCGACAAGACCGGCTACGCGTACTCCGACGAGGTAACGGTCGAGAGCTTGCGACTCGCTACGCGCACTGCCGGGGCGATTGCGGACGAAAGCGGCGAGACCGGCGTCGCGGCGGTGAGCGCAGCGCGGCCGGCTCACGACCTGTACGCGCTGGCGCACCCGCCGGTCGAGACCCCGCTGACCGACGGAATCGATCTGCTGAGCCGGATCGACGTTGCAGCGCGCCGCCAGGATTCGCGTATCAAGAACGTCATCGCCGGGCTCGGCATAGAGCAAAAGATCGTGTTGATCGTGAACTCCGCCGGTGTTCTGGTCGGCGACGTCCAGCCCCTGGTCCGGCTCAACGTGACGTGCATCGCGGAGGACGGGGGCAAGCGACAGCAAGGGACGTTTGGCGGCGGCGGTCGGGTCGCCTACGAGTTCCTGCTCGCCGAAGAGCGATACCTGCGCTACACGCGCACCGCCGTCGAGCAGGCGCTGCGCAACCTACACGCCGTCGATGCCCCGGCCGGGACGATGACCGTGGTGCTCGGCCCCGGCTGGCCCGGGGTTCTGCTGCACGAAGCGATCGGCCACGGCCTCGAAGGTGACTTCAATCGCAAGCAGGTGTCGGCCTTCAGCAGTCTGCTCGGGCGGCCGGTGGCGTCGCCGCTGTGCACGGTCGTCGACGACGGCACGATCGCCCACCGGCGCGGCTCGCTCAACGTCGACGACGAAGGCACGCCCACCGGCCGTACGGTTCTGATCGAGAAGGGCATCTTGCGTGGGTACCTGCAGGACCGCCTGAACGCCCGCCTGATGGGCATGCCCCTGACCGGCAATGGACGCCGCGAGAGCTTCGCGCACATTCCGTTGCCGCGCATGACCAACACGTTCATGCTGGCCGGCGAGACGCCACCCGAGGATATCGTCCGCTCCGTCGATCGCGGCCTCTACGCCGCGTACTTCGGCGGTGGCCAGGTCGACATCACCAGCGGGAAGTTCGTGTTCTCGGCGAGCGAGGCGTACCTCATCGAAGGGGGCAAGCTGACGCAACCGGTGAAGGGAGCGACGCTGATCGGCAACGGACCCGACGTGCTCACCCGCATCAGTCTGGTGGGCACCGATCTCCGGCTCGACGAGGGCGTCGGCACCTGCGGCAAAGACGGCCAGTCGGTGCCGGTCGGTGTAGGTCTGCCGACGGTGCGCATCGACGGGTTGACCGTCGGCGGCACGCAGGCCGGGTAACGGGAGAGTGCGATGGCGGAACAACCGTTGAGCGACATCGCGGAGTTGTTGCTGGCCGAGGCGGAACGTGCCGGGGCGACCGCGGCCGACGTCGTGGTTGCCGAGGCCGAGTCGCTGTCGGTCGGGGTACGGCTCGGCAGCATCGAGAAGCTCAAGCAGGCACGGCAGAAGCATCTCGGGTTGCGGGCTTTTGTCGGCGAGCGGAGTGCCGTGACCTCGAGCGCCGACTTCTCCCGCGATGCGCTGCTGCGACTGGCGGCGGATACCGTGGCGCTGGCCCGCGTGATTGCCGCCGATCCCTGTGCGGGGCTGCCCGCGCCGGCCGAGCTGGCGACGACTATCCCCGATCTCGACCTGTACGACCCGGCGGTCGGTCGGCTGACACCGGAACAGGGTGTGGCGATGGCGACCGAGGCGGAACGGGCGGCGATGGCGGCGGATGCGCGGATCGCGAACTCGGAGGGTGCCGAGTTCGGAGCGTCGACGAGCCGCGTGGTGTACGGATCGAGCCCGGGCTTCCGCGGCGAGTACCGCGACTCGGGCGTGTCGCTATCCGTGGTGCCGGTGGCTTCCGAGAACGGCTCCATGCAGAGGGATTACTGGTATTCGTCGCAGCGGCGGGTGGATCGTCTCGAAACGCCGGAACATATCGGGCGCACGGCGGCGGCCCGGGCGCTGCGGCGCCTGAACGCCCGCAAAGTGGAGACCTGCGAGGTGCCCGTGGTTTTCGACCCGGAGATGGCGGGCGGACTCCTGCGGCAGCTTGCGGCGGCCGTCTCGGGATACGCGTTGTACAAGGGGACATCGTTCCTGATCGACAAGCTGGGTACTCGCATCGCCCCCGAGCACGTGACGGTGGTGGACGACGGAACCGTCGCCGGCGGGTTGGGGTCGAAGCCATTCGACGGGGAGGGGCTGCCGACGCGGCGCACGACGGTCGTCGACCGCGGCATTCTCGCCAGCTACCTGTTCGATACTTACTCGGCGCGCAGGTTGGGGGCACGCAGCACCGGCAACGCGGCCCGTTCGGTCGGCGAGGCGCCCCGGGTTGCCCCGACAAACCTTTTTCTCGTGGCCGGCACGCACACGCCGGAGGCGATCGTAGCGTCGGTCGAGCGCGGCCTTTACGTGACCGAGTTGATCGGTTTCGGTGTCAATCCGGTCACGGGGGACTACTCCCGCGGGGCGGTCGGGCTCTGGATCGAGGGCGGCGCGCTGGCGTATCCGGTGGAGGAAATCACGATAGCCGGCAACTTGCTCGACATGTTCGCAAACATCGATGCGGTCGGTACCGATCTGGAGATGCGGCACGCGGTGTCGGCGCCGACCATCCGCATTGCCCGCATGACCGTCGCCGGCGGCTAACGCAATCCCGATTCGTAGTCGGGATGCGAGTTTCCTGCCGAGCCGCGACGGTCTGATGACGGCTCGGCGGGAACCTCGCCCTCCCGTGACCTGACCAGCCCGTTCGCCCCGAGTAGGAGCCCTTCCCCTGGGCTCCGTATCGAGGGGCGCGCCCCTGCCGAGCCTGTCCCTCGATACGCGCCAGAGCCCTTCGATACGCCGATTGAGAAGACATCGGCTACTCAGGGCGATCGGGTCATCGAGAAGGCGCTACTTGTATGTTGGGGTTGTGGGGAGCCGTTCTTCGCGCCGTGCGCGCACACTCGGAAATCGCAAATCAGGGCTCTCGGGGCGGGGTGCCGATGGTGCGCGGCAGTGCCTCCAGCAGTCCGACGGCGAGGCCGACGCTGAGCACCAGGTCGGCGAGGCTGAACAGGGCTTGATCGGGCGGCAGGAGCACGACGACGTCGTAGCCGTCGTTGATCGTCTTGAGCGCCGAAAGAAGGATCGCGGCGTAGATGGCGCCGCGATTGCGGGCCGGGTCGCGGGCGGCGAAGAGAAAGAGGGCGCCGAGCACGAGCTGGCCGATGGCCAGATTGCGGGCCAGGCTCTCGGTTACCGGCAACACCGCCACGGTCCCGACATACACGGTGCGGAAGGCCAGAAGGACCACCGCCCAGGCAAGCGACACGGCGCCGGCAAGTAGCAACAGGGGCGTCACAATGTCGCTTCTGCGCATATCGGCGGCCGGGGATCAAGGCGCGCGGGCTTCGTACCCAGACCGGTCGAAGTCCGTCGCCGGCCGGCGCTGCGAGCGGCGGGAAGTCGGGAGTTCGCCAGCCGGATGCGACGTGGGCCGGGCCCCCGGGGACCATGGTTGCAAGATCGAGACGATCGCGGACCCTCGTGTGCTGTGCGAGCACGCAGGGGCGTATTCCGCCCGTTTGGCCGGCGAAGACGAAGCCGCGGACGGGAAATGGAATCGCTCCGGTGGCGGAAGTGGCGGAAGGGCAGGGATTATCGCAGGGGGTCGCGGTGCGGCTGTGCCAGGGGCAGCAGCTTCTCGATCAGGCGCGCCTGAAATTCTTCCGGCGCCTCGATGGGGACGAAGTGACCGGCATCGTCGAACCACACCATTTCCACGTGCGGTGCCTGCAAGCGTGTCGACCATTGCTCGACCAGCTCGAACGGGGTGTTGTAATCGTGCCGGCCGGCGAATAGGAACACCGGCACCTCCAGACGAGGGACGGTCGTAAACAGGTCGACGTGCAACCGATCGGGCAACAGAACCTCGAGGCTCTGCCGGAAGCAGCCCGCGTAGGACAGGCGGGTCGACAGCGTGTACTCGCGTCCGAATAGCAGCGCTGGCAACACCTCCTTTGCCCGCCGCGTGTTATAGATCTCGCCGTCGTAGTGACTGAGCCAGTCGCGCTGGAGCTTGAATTCGCGCTGCGTCTTATATGGCGGGTGGATCGTGGCCAGTTCGCTCAACGCCTCCGTGTTCCCATCGCGTCTGGCTTGCTCCACCACCCAGTCGTACGAGATCTGCTCTTGTGCGTCACGATGCACGAGCTGGCCGACTCCGATGTAGGCGTAGAACAGATCCGGCCGGCGCTGCGCAGCCAGCGCTCCGACCAGGCTGCCCCACGAATGGCCAAGCAGGAAGATCTTGTTGCCGTTGCCGAGTCTTTCCGCCAACTCGATCGTATCGCCGACGATCCGTTCCAGCGTCAGACTGCTCCAGTCGACGCCGTCACACGACGCGCCGGCGCCGCGCTGGTCCCAGTGCGCCACCACGAAATGCTTCTCCAGCTCAGCGGAGTATGTTCGCGCGATCGGCAACTGCGCACTGCCGGGACCGCCGTGGACGTACAGGAGGACCGGGTTGCGGCGATCGGCGCCCCGCAGCAGCACCGTCTGCGGAAAGCCGCCGAGGGTAATGCGGCGCAGCTCGGCGATCGCTCGCTCGCCGTCGATCGAAGCCGTGCCCTCCGGCACCCACCACCATACTCCCAGGGCAACCGCCAGCCCGCCCAGGAGGTACGCTACCAACTTGCCCAATCGTCGGAGCCAGGCTCGCGTCACGCCCCGTGGCCTACCACGAGCGGCCGGAACTTTCGAATGCTCGGTCGCCATGCGCGGACTAATTTACAATTCCCGAGTTTGCGGGCATGGCGCGAAGAAATCAGCTGGGGAGGGCGAGGCTCCCGCCGAGCTGCGACGGTCTGATGACGGCTCGGCGGGAGCCTCGTTCTCCCGATCGAGTTGTGGCGGCGATGGGCTTCGACGAGATCGCGGCTTTCGTGGGTTGGGCCGCCTCTGCTAGACACTGGGCGTGCGGACTGCGATCGGGGGTTACCCATGAGATCATCGAACTTGCTTGCCCTGGGCGCCGGGGTTGTGTTGCTCGTTGTCGTCATCTGGATCGTGCTGCCCGATCGTGACGATCCGTCGGTGCCGGTGGGGGTATCGGCGACCGCGGTGGAGCGCAGTGCCGCCGTGCGGGAGCGCCTGAAGGACATCGGTGTGGAGCGCAGCGGTGGTGCGGACGAACCCGGCGCGGTACCGGCGCGGATCGTGCCCGCCGACATCGGCGGGCGTGCGGACCAGCCGGGTGGTGCCGGATTGCGCCGCGACGGCGGCGAGTCGGCACCCGGTGCGGTGCGGAAGCGGCCGAGTGCGGTGGGCACCTCGGGCGAAGCCGCCGAGCAGAGCGACGTGCTTGCCGATCCGTTGCCCGAGGACATGCCGGCCATAAAGGAGATGTCGCTGCACGACGCGGACCCGCAGCGCCGGCTTGCGGCCGTGACCCTTCTCGGGGCGTTCGACGATCCGGGCGTGGTGCCGATCCTGTCGCAGGCCCTCCTCGACGATGACGAGAACGTGCGGCTGGCGGCCGTGCAGGCGCTCGCCGATTTCACCGAAGAGCTTCCGGTCGAGGCGATCGAGGGAGCCCTGAACGATCCGTCTCCGGACGTGCGTTACGAAGCTCTCGAAGTCCTCTCGGAAGTGGGTGGCGAGGTCTCGCGTCGGGCCGCGGTCAAAGCCATGAAAGACCCCGATGACGACGTGCGGGAGCTGGCCGAGACGATGCAGGGCGAAGACGAGCGGTGATAGCCACTTCTACGGCGCCAAGTCGAACAGCTCGCGGAACCCCGTGGGCTCGTGCGGACCGAGGATCAGTTGTTCGAGCACGCCGATACCGCGGCGCGACCCCAGACGGGCCTCGCACACCGCCTGAATGTGCAGATAGAACGGTGCTGCCGGATCGCAGTCGGCGAGTGCCCAGCTTTCGCCGTCGACGGCATTGTCGCCCACGTACATTCCATGGCCCCATTGCGGGTGCCCGTAACCCAGGCCGAGCATGTAGAAGTTGTACAGCGGCGTGAGGTCGATCTGCAGGGCCTCGCCCCGTGGCGGTTGCAGCACGATATCGGCGCGGGCGGCGTGACGCGTACCGGGTTTCATGGTGAGGCGGTAGTCGACCGTGCGCATGGTGCTGACCGTGTCGGCGGAGGCGGTCATGCCGGCAGCGTGCCAGCGCGTTCCGTCGGCGTCTTCGTTGACGTCGAAGTGCGTACACAGGTCGTCGAAGTGCATCGGCGCCCACAGCCAGAAGAACTGGATCGGCCCCGGCGTCGGCACGGTTTCGCGCTCCCCGACCGGCCGGATGCCCCAGGAGCGGTCGCGCATGCCGAGGAATCCCGCGTCGCCGATGTCGATCGTCGTCCCGTCGATGTCGAGCTTGCCGCTCCAGGTGCCGTGTTGCGTCATCCGGGTCAGGTCCATCAGCAGTCGGTTGCCGATGCGCTTGAAGAAACGCGGCTCTTCGAGCGCCGGGGCGCGGCGGGTAAACACGAGATCGCCGGCGATGCCCCAGGGATTGGGGTCGATGCGCAGGCGCAGCCGCGTCAGCGGTTCGAGTACATCGACGTGGATCGGGCCGACGTGCGTGTCCATGCGTTCGGGCCCGGCGACCCGGGAAGCGCGGAGGACGTACTGGCGACCGTTGCGTACGACGCTGACGGCGCCGTCGACAATGCCGCGGTTCGGATATGTGCCGAGGGCAGCCGCAAAAAAGACCGACCCGTCGCGGGCGAAGCCGTTGAAGAAGTAGCGGTCGTAGAAATTGCGGTCGCTGGTGCCGACGCAGGCGATCGGGTCGGGCGTTTGATGAACGGGGAAGTCGTCGGCTTTGGTGAGCATTTCGGTCCTCGGTGTGTTGGTCGGTCAGGGTTTGGCAAGGCGCTCCGCGGGAGCGCCGGTGATGCGGCGTACGAGATGGTCGACGGCGGCCGCGTAGTCCGCGGCGTCGGCGTCTGTGACGCATGGGAGGTCGCGCAAGCGTACGCGGTCGGCCATGGCCAGGGCCTGCCACTCGCGCAGGTGGAGCTTTACGCCGGCGCGGTCGAGTTTGTCGCGGATCGGGCGAGGAATGAGTTCGAGGTCGGCGTACTCCTGGGGCGTGAGCGTTGCCGCGGTGTCGCCGGGCTCCCAGCGGGCGACGCGGTGGCGAACGGCACCGCTCTGGGACGGCAACGATTCGAGAACGTTCCGGCCACCGCACTTCGGGCATGGTAAGAAGCGCAGATCGCCGGCGGTGCGTGCCGTCCAGGCCAGATCGGTGTATAGGACGTTGTCGCTGTCCACTTCGTAGGCGAGGAGCCCGTTGCAGTTCGGTCCAAGGCACCGCAGTGTCCTTACGTCGGGGGATTTCTTCGGGGCTGGTCGGGCGGGTGCGTCGCTCATCGAGGGGGTGCATAACCAAGTTTTCGGCGGATGGGCAAGTCGGCCCGGTTTGCGACAGCCCGGAGTTAAGCTCCTTGACTAACGCGGAACGGTTGCAAAGGATGAAAATTGCCTCTACTGCTGGCCGGCGGTTTCCGGGGTTGGCCGGATCGCTCGTCCGCAAGGCCACGTATGAAAAGAACCGTCCCGATTTTCGCTGTTGGTCGCCAATAATGGAGGGATCTATGCGCCGTGTGATTCGATCGGGGATGCTGAGTGTGTGCGGGATTTGCGTGGCATGGTGTGGCGCGCTCGGGCAACCGCCGGTGGGGTTTGGTCTGGCCGGGGAGTTCGATGTCGGCTTGACGCCGCTTGGCATTGCGGCCGGCGACTTCGATGGCGACGGGGTGGTTGACCTGTGCACCGCCAACTCAGATTCGGGGGACGTGTCCGTCCTGTTCGGAGTGGGTGACGGAACCTTCGATGTTACCCTGCCGGGCCAGCCGGCGGGGCTCGCTCCCGTCAGCATAGCCACCGGCGACGTCGATGACGACGGCGACGTCGACATCGTCGTCGCGGATGCGTCCGGCAGCACGATCGGTGTGTTGCTGAACGAGGGAGACGCGACGTTCGCTCCGGTGGTAGAGACGGACACGGGAGACGGGCCGGAAGCCGTGGTGCTGGGCCATTTCGATGACGACGAGTTTTTGGACGCGGCCACCGCGAATTACGATGACGAGACGGTAACCGTTCTGCTCGGGGAGGGCGATGGCACCTTCACGCTCGGCGACGAGCTCCTCGTCGGCAGCTCGCCGGTCGGCCTGGCGACGGACGATCTCGACGGTGACGGCCGCGCGGATCTGGTGGTGGCGAACTCCACCGGGGGCGATGAATCGGCGGGTAGCGTGACGGTCCTGGTGGGACTGGGCGAGGGCAAGTTCGAGGCAATGCCCGAAATCGAAGTCGACTGCGACGACGTCGATTGCACTCCAGTGGCGCTGGGAATCGCCGACTTGAACGGCGACGGCAAGCTCGACATCGCGGTGGCCAACGAGAGCGGTAGCAACGTGTCGATACTACTCGGGGACGGTAACTTCGAGTTTACGGCCGGCGCAATTGTGCCGGCTTCCGGCAACCCGGAGGCCATAGCGATTGCCGATTATAATGCGGACGGGAAGCTCGATATTGCAACGAGCAGCGATTCGGACGATAGAATCGTTGTGCTCCTCGGAAAGGGTGACGGTACGTTCCTGCCGGAACCGCAGACCACGGTGATGGCCGAAGCGGCTGCGGGGTCGGCGACTATCACGCTTGTAGACGCGGGCCGGTTTCCAGACGAGGGGTGGGTGCAGCTTGGTGAGTCGACGCGGGTCGGGTATGTGTCGAAGGCGGACAACGTCCTGACGCTGGGCGCTGCCCTCGTCGAGACCGTACCGGCCGATACTCCCGCCATCCCGGTATTCCCGACCGACGGCGCTCCGTGGGGTCTGGTGTCGGCGGACTTCAACGGCGACGGTAAGCCGGATGTGGCCACGGCCAACGCAGAGGGCGACAACGTTACGGTGCTGCTAAATACCTCCGGAGCCGTTTCTCCCTGCGTGGGCGATTGCAAGAATGACGGCGAAGTGACGGTGGACGACCTGATCATCATGGTCAACGTGGCCAACGGGGCGGCGCCGGTGGCCGATTGCCTCGCCGGCGATGCCAACCACGACGGAACGATCACGATAGACGACATTATTATCGCGGTGAATAACGCGTTGAACGGTTGCCCGGAGTTGTGAGGATAGGGTGCCGGAGTTCGGACACTTGATGCGAGAGGATGGGGAGGACGAGCGGCCGCAGAGTAACTTCGGGGCGCGGCGCGTTGGCGCCCGGAGAGACGGGACAAGACCGGCGGCTCCTTGGCGTGCACAGGGGCCGGCCCCGTCCCCCGGTACTCAGTCTTAGCGTCTGACGAGAAGAGAGGTTTTCCACATGGCGATCCACAAATGGTTGACGGCGTTTATGGTGGCGGCGGTGGGTATTGGAAGTTCTGCCACGGCGCAGACCGTGACGCCCTGTCCCAACGCGGCGAACTGCGCCGAGGTGACGGTGGGCGGCGGCAGCGGCAAGACTGGGGACGTCGTCCCCATCGACGTGACTTTCAAGCAAGGCCCGGACAACGGGGCCGCCGGTGGGCTGGACGAAATTGCGGCCCTGGCGATGACCATCGCGCTCGGCACAAGTGGCACGCCGCTGGGCCTGGCCGATTGCACACAGGGGGCTGACGGCTTGCCGGTGTCGGTGAAGCCAGATGCGTCGATCGCCAACTTCAAAGTGGTCGTCGAGAACGCATACTGCGGCGGGACCAGGATCCACTGCCTTTGTCCGAACCCGGGCAGTGGCACGTCGCCCGACAACTTCCTCAACCTGGTAATTTACGGTCCCAATCCGCTGCCGACCCCCGGTCCCAATCCGATCGACATTCCGGTGCTGCCGGCCGGGCCGCAGAAGCTGGTGACGATTGATCTCAAGATTAACGCCGGGGCGACCGGGGCGATCCCGCTGAAGGTTTACACGGAAAGTGCCGACAGCACGAAGCCTCAGTACACGGCGTTCCTGTCGGTGGGCGATAAGCTTGCGGTCGATCAAACGTGTACGCCGATCGAGGGTCAGCCGCCGTGCAGCGCCGGGGCGACCAGCCAGGTGGCGATTGCCAACGGTCAGATCGCGGTTGCCGTGAGCTGTACCGGCGACTGCCTTGGCGACGGCGAGGTCACCGTCGACGACATCATCAAGATGGTCAACATCGCCAATGGCACTGCGTCGCTGAGCGAGTGTACGGCCGGCGACGGCAACGGCGACGGCGAGGTCACCATCGACGACATCATCGTTGCAGTGAACAACGCCCTTAACGGCTGCCCGGTCGGGTGAACATCGAGCTCATAAGGCCAAAAAGAGTTGACCTCTGCGCCAGAATGGTGCAGATGTCAGCGACAAAATCGTTCAGGGGGCGAGTGCCGAGCACGTGATGAGCACGTAAGCGGGGCTGCCCGTTGAATTCGTCGAGCCAGGTGTGCCAGAGACAACGGGAGTCCGGTAAGAAATCGCAAACTTTCGGAGGGAGGATCGAGTATGGGTCAGAGGTTGGGACGCATGGCGCTCTGGGGCGCGGTCCTGCCCGTGGCGGGGTTGCTGTTCGGCAGCGCAACCGCCTGGGGTCAGGGAATTCAGCTCAGCGACGTCGAGACCACGGCGGGCCAGCAGGTTCAGATTACCGCCACGCTGAAGACCGGCGGCGGCGACGTGGCCGGTACGCAGAACGACTTCACGTTTGCGACGACGGAGAACCGCACGATAACCGTCGTGCGCAAGACGAACGGCCGTCCGGACTGTGCCGTGAATCCGGAAATCAACAAGACCAGCACGACCTTTGCCTTCCAGCCCCCGAGCTGCACGGCCGAGACCTGTACGGCGGTGCGCGCGATCGTCTTCTCCTCGGAAGACGTCGAGCCGATCGCCGACGGTTCAGTGCTGTACACCTGCAAGGTGCAGGTGGCGGCGGAGGCGCAGGGGGGCACGTATCCGCTGACGATCAGCGGCACGATTCTGAGCAACCCCACCGGCGGTCGCGTTTGTGGTCCCGCCGCCGGTAACCCTCCTTGCAGCGAAGACAAGAGCGGCTCGGTGGTCATCCCTGGCGGCGGCCCGACGCCGACCCCGACGGAGGAGCCGCCGACGCCGACGCCGACTGAGCCCGCGCCGACCGGACCGGGTATTAAGATCGGTTCGGTACAGACGACCGCCGGGCAGCAGGTCACGATCGATGCGACGCTGGCGACCGGCGGCGGCGATGTGGCCGGTACGCAGAACGACTTCACGTTTGCGACGGAAGGGAACCGCCAGGTTACCGTCGTGCGCAAAACGAACGGCCGTCCGGACTGCGCGGTAAATCCGGAAATCAACAAGACCAGCACGACTTTTGCCTTCCAGCCGCCGAGTTGCACGGCCGAGACCTGCACGGCGGTGCGGGCGATCGTCTTCTCGTCGGAAGACGTCGAACCGATTGCTGACGGCGCTGTTCTGTACACCTGCAAGATACAGGTGGCGGAGAGCGCACCGGACGGTGTGTATCCGCTGACCATTAGCGGCACGATTCTCAGTAACCCGACGGGTGGACGGGTGTGCGGTCCAGCGGCGGGCAATCCGCCCTGCACGGGCGATCAGAGCGGCGCTGTCACGGTAGGGGTGGTCGGTCCGACCGCGACGCCGACTCAGGGCGAGCCGGCGACGCCGACGCCGACCGAGCCGGCGGTCATGACGCCGACGAGCACTGCGACAAGCGCCCCCCCCACCGTCACGTCGACTAGCGCCCCGACCCGCACGGCGACGGCCTCGCCGACCATCGTTCCGGGGATTACCACCCTGGCGAACGACATCACGGCTGCCACCCTGCAGATCCCGGTCATCAACTACGCCGGCTTCCCGCGGACCGGCACCGTGAAGATCGGTACCGAGCAGATCAAGTACGACGGTATCGGCACGACGCCGGGCGATCCGCAAATCGGACTGCTGCTCAATGCCGTGCGCGGGGCCAACGGCACGACGGCGCAGTCGCACTCCGCGGGATCGGTGGTGACGTTGCTTACGCCGACCCCGACGTACGACGACGACGGCTGCGACTGCCGCGTCGCCAGTTCGGGTGGTAATGCACGTACAGCGTGGCTGGTTCTCATCCCGGTCGCCGCGCTGCTCGTGCTGCGTCGCCGTTCGAAGTAAGCAGGCGGGGTTTCGGCTCCGCGGCGCAACAACAAGGAGGGAGTCCCCGGCCGGGGGCTCCCTCCTTGCGCTTTTGGGGGGCCTGCCGCCGGTCTCCAGGCCGCACAACTCCGCCCCGCCCCACCTCGGCCGGCCGGCCTGCTTCCGCGGCAGTCTCGACGCGATGATCCGCGGCTGGTTCTGACGTCACTGGCTGGCTAAGTAAGAAGGGCGGCGCCCCTTAAGTCGGGGTGGCGTCCCGGTAAGCTGGATAACATGATCGAAACGCGCCTTGCCGACCGTCGCGAGTGGGCCCCCGGCCTCGTGACGCTGACGCTCGCCACCACGCTTGGCGACTTCGAACCCGGGCAGTGGACCAACGTTGCGCTCGACCTGGACGGCAACCGCGTGCGTCGCGCCTACTCGCTGGCCTCCGCTCCGGGTGCTCCGGCCGAGCTGTTCGTGTCGCGGGTTTCCGGCGGCGGCTTAACCCCGAAGCTGATCGAGTTGGCGCCGGGAGATGCGCTGCTGCTGGACCCCAACCCCCTGGGATTTTTCACGTTGAAGTGGGTGCCGGATGCCAGGGAACTGTGGATGCTGGCCACGGGCACCGGCCTGGCACCCTACGTTTCGATGCTGCGCCAGGGCGATGTCTTCTCGCGTTTCGAGCGCATCGTGGTGGTGCACGGCGTCCGCGAAGATAGCCAGCTTGCCTATCGCGACGAGATTCGGGCGCGACGGGTCGAGTACGTGCCGGCGGTGAGCGCGCTCAACGGCCGGATCACCGCGTTGATCGCGCGGGGCGAACTTGTCATCGATCCGCGGCGCGCGCACGTGATGCTGTGCGGGAACCCGGCGATGATAGAAGAGGCCAGTAGCATGTTGGCGGAGAGGGGGCTGCGGAGGCACCGCCAGAGGAAGCCGGGGCACGTGACGGTGGAGAGCTACTGGTGAGTGCAACCAGCGCCGGCGGTTCTAGAGCGATGCGGCGGTTATCAGGCTAAGGCCGCGCACGTTCGAGGCGCCGGCGACACGAACGATGCCCAACGAAACGCCCGTAAGGATCGAGGCGCGCCTCGTCCGGCCGCCCGTGGCGGTGCAGCTTGCACCCCGTCTGCGCGTCGCGTAAGACGCCCACGATGCCTCGTTCCCTGAAGCGCGTGGTCGTTACCGGGCTCGGGCTTGTGACCCCGCTCGGAAATGACGTGGCCGGTAACTGGGACGCTCTGATGGCCGGACGTTCCGGCATCGATCGCATAACCCACTTCGATTCTCAGGCGCTTGGACTGCCGGTACATATCGCCGGGGAGGTGCGGGATTTCGACCCGGCGCGGTACATCGAGAAGAGGGAAATCAAGAAGATGGACACCTTCACGTACTACGCGATCGCTGCCGCGCAGGAGGCGGTTGACGATGCGCAGTTACGTATGGAGGGGCTGGTCTCGGAACGCGTTGGAGTTCTGCTGGGTGTGGGAATGGGCGGCCTGGCCACGATGGAAGAGGGCGTTCGGGTCTTTTTGGAATCCGGTATCAAGCGGGTTACCGCCTTTCTGGTTCCCCGCCTGATTGCCAACATGGCCTCCAGTCAGGTCGGCATCCGATTCGGCGCCCGGGGTGTTAACTTTGTTACGACGAGTGCCTGCGCGTCAGGTGGCCACGGTGTGGGCGAGGCGTTCCGCAACGTGACGCTGGGCTTGCAGGACGTGGTCTTGGCCGGTGGAGCCGAGGCGGTGGTGACACCGCTGGGAATTGCCGGCTTCGCGGTCATGAGGGCGCTGTCGACGCGCAACGACGAACCGGCGCGCGCCAGCCGCCCTTTCGAGCGCGACCGGGACGGCTTCGTGCTGGCGGAGGGTGCCGGCATTCTCGTCCTGGAGGAGTTGGAACACGCGCGACGACGAGGGGCCCGCATCTATGCCGAGGTGGTCGGGTACGGGGCCAACAGCGATGCTTACCACATCACCGCGCCGGCGCCGGAGGGCGAAGGTGCGGCGCGGTGTATGCGACTGGCCCTCGCCGATGCCGAGCTGGCACCCGGCGATGTGGATTACATCAACGCGCACGGGACCTCGACGCCCTACAACGATCTCAACGAGACGCAGGCGATCAAGCGCGTGTTCGGATCGCACGCGAATTCTCTGGCCGTTAGTTCTACGAAGTCGATGACGGGACACACCATGGGTGCCGCGGGGGGCATCGAGGCGGCGTATACGGTGCTGGCACTGCACCATCAGGTGCTGCCGCCGACGATCAACTACGAGCAGGCGGACCCCGAATGCGATCTGGACTACGTGCCCAATCGCGCCCGCCCGGCCCGGGTGCGCGCCGCCCTGTCCAACTCGTTCGGTTTCGGCGGGGCGAACGCCTGTCTGGCGTTCCGGCGGTGGGAGTGAACGGGTGTCGCTGGGATGGCCGGCGGCGAGGGGTTGTTAATGAGGCGGTGCGAAGACAGGATTGCGGGCCACGACCAACGAGCGACGAACGACGCGCCGCGAGCCGTGCACGACGACTGACCGATCGCCCCGCCCGCGTTCCTGACTGGATTACCTGAGGACCACTCGACCCGATGCCTTCCGCGCCGACTTCGCTCTTCGACCGTCGTTTGTTGATCGTTGCCGGCAAGGGCGGCGTTGGGAAGACGACGGTCGCCTGCGCACTCGGTCTGGTGGCGGCGCAACTGGGCAAACGGACGTTGCTCGCCGAAGTGGATGGGGTCGGGCGGGCTGCCGCCTTGCTTGGGGTAGCGCCGGGGGCGATCGGCACTGCCTGTCCAGGGCGGCCGGGACTGGCCGTCATGTCGGTCGAAGGAAGTGCGGCGCTGGCCGAATATCTGGGAATCATCATCCCCGTAAAGCGGTTTCTGCAGGCCGTGTTATCGAGCCGCATCTACCAGTACTTCGTGGCCGCGGCTCCCGGGCTCAAGGAGCTGATGACGATCGGCAAGATCTGGTACGAGGCGGAGCGCACGGGCGAGGACGGAAAACGGCAGTGGGACATCGTCGTGCTGGATGCGCCGGCGACCGGCCACAGCATGCAGTACCTGGGAATGCCGAGGGCCGCCAACGAGGTCTTCCATGCCGGGCTGGTCGGCCGCGAAAGTCAGCGGCTCGTCGATATGCTGACCGATCCGGCACTGACGGCGATCAACCTGGTGTCGACGGCCGAGGAGATGCCGGTGAACGAGACCCGCGAGATGTACGGGCGCATTCGCAATGAGCTGGAAATGCCCCTTGGTTGCCTCTTCGTGAACCGCCTGCATCGCACCAAGATAACTGGCGAGGCCCTCAGGCGTCTGGATCGGTGTATTGCGTCGATCGGTAACGGCAAGGAGAAGTCTCTGGCCACGGAGGCGCTGCAGCGTGCCCGGGAAGAACTGGGCTGGGCGGCGATCAACCGACGCTATCTCGCCGAGCTGCGGGCGGAGATCGACCTGCCCCTGGTCGAGATCCCGTACTTGTTTGCCGAGGAGTTCGGTGCCGCGCAGGTACAGGAGATCACCCACCTGGTGGAGGCGCAACTGGTGCCGGCGGCGCGTAGACGCACGGCCACGCTGCAGAAGGGCGGCTAGCGGCGCGATCCGGGCGCCACCGCTTCCGTTTTTTCGGCTAGTTATGAGCAAGAGCACCACCAGCTTGGGCGACGTGTTGCAGAAGCACAGCATTGTCGTCTGTGCCGGCAGTGGCGGGGTCGGCAAGACGACGACGGCGGCGGCCCTGGCGGTCTACGCGGCTCTTGCCGGCCGCCGGACGATGGTGATGACCATCGACCCGGCCAAGCGCCTTGCCAATGCTCTGGGGGTGCGAACTCTGGGGGGTATCGATGCGGCGGTGAGCGTGGACGGCCTCCCCAGGGGCCGCCTGTCGGCGATGATGCTCGATCAGAAGGGTGCGTGGGACGAGATGGTGGAGCGGCACGCGCCGTCGGCTGAGGTCCGGGAGAAGATCCTCGGCAATCGTTTCTACCAGCACCTCTCACAGAGCTTTGCCGGCTCCCAGGATTACATGGCGATCGAACAGCTCTGTACGCTGCACACCGGCGGCGATTACGACCTGATCGTGGTCGATACACCGCCGACCCGTCACGCCCTCGATTTCCTCGAGGCGCCGCAGCGCATCGCCGACTTCCTCGACCGGCGTATCATCAAGTGGTTTGTCCGACCCTACTTCTCGGCGAGCTGGTCGACGATGCGCCTGGTGAACCGGACCGCCGGGTTTCTCTTTCGGCGGCTCGAAGACGCCACGGGTATTTCGGCTCTGGTGGAGGTGTCGGAGTTCTTCACGTCCATGAGTGGTCTCTTCGAGGGATTCGAGCCGCGTGTGCGCCGCGTGTACGACCTGCTGCGCTCCGACGAGACCGCGTTTGTGCTGGTGGCCAGTCCCGAGGAGCAGGTGCTGGTCGAGGCCGAGTACTTCTGCCGCCAGGTGCGCGAGTTGGGGATGGGGCTGCGCGCGGTGGTCTTCAACCGGGTACACCGCGAAGCGGGGGGCACGGGTCGTGCGCGTGCCGTGGATGCGGTGGCGCCGGTGTTGCGGCGGGCGCTCGGGAATGCCGCCGAGACAATGATCGAGAACTTCGCGCGGTACGAGTTGTTGGGGCGGGGAGACGGCTTACGGCTGGATGCCTTTCGGGCGCAACTTCCCAGGGGTGTAGCCGTTGCGGAGGTTCCGAACTTCACTTCGGATATACACAGCGTTGCCGGGCTGCGGTCGATGCACCCTTATTTGTTCTCGGACTGAGCCTTCAGGTCCCCTGCGCCGGCATGTAGACGATCATCTGACCGGTGCTCTGCCGAGCCGCGTGCGTGGCGGTCTTTTCTGGTTCGCGGGGGGCGGCCACTGCGGGCGCAATCGCGGCCTTGTTCGGCGACCACACTTCCATACGGCTGTCTCCACAAGTTGACCAGTGTTCCGCCCACGGAACACCCGAACAGAAGTGCCGGAAGCCCGCGTGAGATATGTCGCGGCCCGTGGTGGCGAGAGAAGGCTTGGTATCCGGTTTGCTCTACGAAGGAACCAGCGAGAAGCACCGGTGGTCAGCACAGTGCCCCCGCAGTCCACCGGAAGGGATGGGTGGGAAGGAGACTTCCGAGCGCGCACCTGCCGCCTCGCGCGCGACTCGAATTTGGAGAGCACCCATCCCTTTCTCGCGACTCAGCCCGTACTGGTCGCCGCAGTCCATCGAGCGCCGGTTCCGATCCCTGTCGAAGGGGTAGGTATGCCGGGGAAAGCCGCCGCCAACTCTCAGGCGTAATGACTGCGGCGTTTCGTGGCGAGTTCGCGCTCCAGATAGAAGATATCGACCTTTTCGAAGTCGTCATTCTTGCGGAGGAATTTGTGGCCGCGGAGAATGACGGACAGCACTCCAAGGTCGGGCCGGCCGGCGAAGTCGCGTTTGTCGCTGATCTCGGTCGATGCAAAGACCGTATCCCCGGCAAAGATGGGAGCGGTGTGCCGGCCCGTCCTATAACCGATGTCGGCGATCGTATTGTCGGCGATATCGGGACACGACAGGCCGAGGCAGAGTTGGAAGGGAATGCCGCCGTAGACAATCAGCTTGCCGCCGAGGAACTTCTCCGGATTGCGGTCGATCATGTACTGGTTGCAGTGCACCTGGGAGGTATTGTCGAGCATCGCCGTCATGGCGATATGCTCGCTGGTCATCACGCGCCCGCGCGAATGCTCGATCGTGTCGCCAACATTGAAGTCCTCGAAGTAGGTGTCGGGGCTGGTGAGGTGTGCGAGTTCACCGTAGTTGCGCCCGGGGTCGTACGGCGGCAGCTCGAGATCGCACTGTACGGGGGGGACGGCGGCGATGGTGGCTTCCTTCACTTCGATGCGCGGATCCGATTTCCAGACCTGTACCTTGCGTTCGTAGGTCAGGACGACCTCGCGGTTCTGGTTGCGGCCGGTGGTCTGCACGTGCACGACTCCGAGAACGGGTTCGCGGCTGGACGGCCGAACTCCGAGAACGACTGACGACACCTCGACGGTGTCGCCCACGAACAAAGGTGCGCCGAAGCGCATGTCGATGTATTCGAGGTTGGCGCGGGCATTCTCGGAGATATCTTCGACGCTTTGGCTGAAGACAACGGCCATGGTCAGTCCGGGCGGACAGATCAGATCGCGATACCCGTAGCGTTCGGCGTAGTGCCGGTTCTTGCTCAGCGGGTTGGTGGTCATCGTGAATTCGGTAAAGGCGTTGAACAGGCCTTCGGTGACCGTCTTGCCGACTTTGTGGCGAAACGTGTGGCCGACGCGGAAGTCTTCGAGGAAATTGCCCTTTTTCTTATGGATTACGGCCATTATGAGTCTCCGGGAGGGGGATTGAGGCTGAACCGGGGAATGATGCCTAGCGCCCATCAGGCTGTCAACGCGGGCCCGCCGAAGGTCGGGGTTGCCGCCTTACGCCGGGGTGATGGCTGTGGTAGTAGAACGGCATGGTGCCTGTGCGGACGTTGTTCTGTTTGGCTGCGTGCGCGGTGCCGCTCCTGGCATCCGACGTGTCGGCCGGTCAGGTGCCTTGCGCCGAGGTGATCGGCGAGGTCAACAGGTCGATCCGTATCAACGGCGGTGGTTCGCCCGAAATCCCCAGGGTGGCCAGAGATCTCGGGTCCTCGCCTGCCTGGGTGGAGCATTGCATGCGGGTCTACGGTCGCCGTTCCCGGCGACCGGGCCTCGAGAGTACGGAAGGCCGTGAGTCTCGTCTGGAGCGGTTCGAATCCGAGGAGCCGGAGGAGGTCGCCCCGGAGGACTTCGAAGAGCCGGGCGAGGACTCCGAACCCAAGCGCCGGGAGAAGCCGGCGATCATACCACCGACGCCGAAGGTGCGGGAGTTTTAGATGTGATACCGATCGGTTAGGGGCATTGGGTCGACCTGATGCGGACCTCGATGAGGCGCCGCTGCACGAGCACCGGCGGTCTCCGTAGGGACTTCTCAGCCAGGAATCGGTGCCGTTAGGCACATAGTGAAAATCCTCGTTGCGCGCTGGCGAGGCGTCGTGGTAATGACTCTCGCTGCGGCGGCCGAGGCGGGTGGCTTCAGGAGCATTGTCAGGGCGGATGGGCTGCGGGGTGTGCCGCTACGGACTCGCGTGAGGGTGGGTACGAGATGAGGTTCCCGTTGATCGATATGACCGAAGGGTTTGCGCGCGCGGCGCTGCGTCCGGAGGAACGGTTGCTGCTCGCGGTGGTCGACTCGGCGTACTGGGACTTGCGCAGTCCCGACCCGATTCGTCGCAAGACGGCTTCGCAGTACTTTCTTGCCGAAGATCATCATCACACCTTCAGCTTTGTTTCGATTTGTCAGCACTTCAGTTGGTCGCCGACCTCGATCCGCACGCAGCTTGGTACCTGGCTGAGCGCCGTACCGGCTTTGTCAGGAGAGGACATCGGCCGGCGGTCGGCCGAGGTCCGTCACGTAGCGGGTTCGGCGGGTCGCTGAGACGCCACGCCACCCGCGACCCGCGGCTCACTGGATTGGCGGCGCGCGCCTTGTAGCGGCGTCGTACCCTGTCTCGATCTAATCGAGCGGAGATATGCCCCGGTTGCGGCCCTCAGATGGGGAATGGCCGCGCCAGCAGCACCTGCCCATTGCGGGCGACGACGTAGAGCACGACGGTTTCAAACGGTGGCCGGCCGGTGGCGTGGCTCACAGTGCCAGCCACGCGAGTCCAGCCTGCGCCGACCGATATGGGTTCGCCTCTCGGGGTAGCGCCGCCGCGGAAGTGGCCGCCGCCGGTAACGTTGCTGCCCGCCGCCTCCGGTGGCCAGACTGCCCAGAGCTTGGGGGTGGCGCGGTCGTTGCGAGCGACGAGGTACACGTGGCAGTCGAGGATGCCGGGGCGGGTGAGGCGGAGGCGTAAAGCCATGTTGAGGCGCTCCCCCTCGGTGGTGCGCACCAAACGCGTGGAGAAGGCGTCGACGTCGATGAGCGCTTCGGGGCCGGGTTCGTCGGCGACGGGTCCCGGAGCGGTCTTGCGACTGCCGACCTCGAAGGTGAGGTAGCCGAGTCCGGCGACCACGGCGACCAGGGCCGTGTACGCCAGCGAGTTCAGAACGCGCTGGGTATTTGGCGACAGAGCCGCAAACATGCAACAGAGCGTACGCGCGCGAGAAGGGGCCTGCAATGGTGTTTCGCGCGCTCCGCAATTGCCGGGGCCACTTCCGATCTGATAGGTTGCCGGCGCGATGTTCGGTGGCGCTGCGACCGTGGTCCTTGTGCTGGTCGTTCTGGTGGCCAGTGGACTGAAGATCCTCCGTGAATACGAGCGTGGTGTCGTGTTTCGCCTGGGGCGGCTCGTGCCGTCGCGGGGTCCCGGTATCGTGTACGTTATCCCGCTGGTGGAACAGATGTTCCGCGTCGACGTCAGAACGGTCACGTTCGATGTGCCGTCGCAGGACGTGATCACGCGCGACAACGTGTCCGTCAAGGTGAACGCGGTTCTTTACTTCCGGGTTCTGGATGCCAGCCGTGCCGTGATCGAGGTGCAGAACTATCTTTACGCCACATCGCAAATCGCGCAGACCACGCTGCGCAGCGTGTGCGGTCAGGCGATGCTGGACGAGCTTCTCTCCGAGCGAGAACACTTCAACACACGTTTGCAGGAGATAATCGATACGCACACCGAGCCGTGGGGCGTGAAGGTAGTGCTCGTAGAGGTGAAGCACATCGATTTGCCGGCCGAGATGCAGCGCTCGATTGCCCGCCAGGCGGAAGCCGAGCGGCTGCGCCGCGCCAAGGTCATAAACGCGGAGGGCGAGTATCAGGCCGCGGTGCGGTTGGCGGAGGCGGCGGAGATCATGCAGCGCGAGCCGATGGCGATTCAATTGCGTATGCTGCAGGCGCTGGCGCAGATCGGCATCGAGAACAATCGCACCGTCATCGTGCCCGTGCCTCTGGACGTGGTACGCGGGGTTATGTCGGCGCTGGCGCAACGGGCGGGGGCGTGAAGTGCGAGGGCGGTCGTTGAGAGGTAGATAAAAATTGGCGCCTGTCCCGGAGTCGTCTCAGACGTCCGGCGGTGTCGATTCGGGGGGTGGCAGTCGATTGGTATCCGTTGGTCGGCGTGCGCCTCGCCGATCTCGACATTGCACCGGCGCCCGCCTTGCGGCCCCGACGTCGACTCGATAACTCTTGACGCGATGCCGCTCCCCCTGGAAGTGTACGCTGAGCGCCGCCGCGTTGTTCTGGATCGCATTGGAGCCCGGGGGGCCGCGGTCTTTCCGGCGGCGCCCGTGGCGATGCGAGCGGCGGACGTGGAGCACCGCTATCGTCCCGATGCCGACCTGCTGTATCTCACCGGGTTCCCCGAGCCCGAGGCCGTCTGCCTTCTTCTGCCCGGGCATCCGACCGACGAGTTCGTGCTCTTTGTGCGGCCGCGCAATCCCGAGCGCGAGACCTGGACCGGTCCGCGCACCGGCGTCGAGGGGGCCGTCGAGCAGTACGGAGCGCAGTCGGCCCATCCGATCGACACGCTCGATCAAAAGATCGTCGAGTACGTCGGGGAGCGGGATGCTCTTTACTGCGCGGTCGGTCGCGATCGGGCCTTTGCGGAGCGCGTTCTCGGGTGGCTGCGGCATTGGCAGCAGTGCAGGCCGCGCACGGGAAAGGGCCCAACTGCCCTGCTCGACCCCGCTCCTATTGTCCACGAGCAGCGTCTGATCAAGCGCGACGAAGAGATCGATCGCATGCGGCGGGCGGCGGGGATTTCGGCGGAAGCCCATCTCCTGGCGATGCGGAGCGCCCGCCACGGCGAGCCGGAATACGCCGTCGAGGCCCTCATCGATCATACGTTCCGTCGTCTGGGTGGAAACGGGCCGGCGTACCCATCGATTGTGGCCTCCGGGATCAACGCGACGGTTCTGCACTATACGGCCAACGAGCGAACGATGCGTGATGGCGATCTGTTACTTGTCGACGCGGGAGCCGAGTTCGACGGCTACTGTGCCGACATCACCCGGACATATCCGGTTGGGCGGGACTTCACCCCGGCGCAGCGCGCGATTTACGAGGTCGTGCTGCGCGCGCAAGCCGAGGCGATCTCGGTAGTGCGCGCCGAGGCGCGCATCGACGACGTTCATCGGCGTGCCGTGGAGGTCATTGTCGATGGGCTCCTCGACCTGCGCGTTCTGCTCGGAGAGCGCGCGGAGATTCTCGAAAAAGATTTGTACAAGCCGTTCTATATGCACCGCACCAGTCACTGGCTCGGGCTCGATGTGCACGACGCCGGTGCGTACAAGGAAGACGACGGGGGCGGACGGCGTTTGGTGCCGGGCATGGTCCTGACTGTTGAGCCCGGCATCTACATCGGACCCGGCTGCGTTGACGTCGATCCGCGATTCGCGGGTATTGGAGTGCGGATCGAGGACGATGTCCTGGTGACCGCCACCGGGTGCGATGTGCTCACGGCCGCGGTGCCGAAGGACCCTGCCGACCTCGCCGCTGTGCGCCGTTCGGTGGGGCCGTGATGGCGCGCTTCGTGTCAAGCTTCAGTCCCCGTTGACTCGCTGGTGTGAATCGCGTATCCGGCGCGCTCCATCCTGTGCAGCCCGTCAAATGGCGATCGTACGTCCGCAAACCGAGACCCTGGAGATCGTTCGAGACGGGGAACGCCTGCGCGCATTTGCCGCCTGGTTGAGACGCGATGACCGGCGGCCGGCAGTAGTTCTTATCCACGACGTACGCGGCCTCGGGGATCACTACCGCGAGGTCGCCTGTCGTTTTGCGGCGGCCGGCTTTTTCTGCCTGGCCCTGGACCTTTACAGCCGTGAGGGTACGCCTGAGCTGCCCGACATGGAGGCAATCTCCCGGCACATGGCCGCCCTCGACGATCGACGTGTCCTCGGAGACATCGAGTGTGCCGTGCGGTACCTGGCGATTCGTCCCGAAGTGCGATCGCGATCGATCGGCATCGCCGGATTCTGTATGGGCGGCCAGTATGCCCTGATGGCTGCCTGCGCGGTGCCGGGCCTCGCGGCTTGTGTGAGCTTCTACGGTATGTTGCGCTATGCACAGACGCCACCCCACAAACCGGAGAGTCCACTGGAAATGGCGGCCCGGCTGCAGTGCCCCTACCTTGGGCTGTTCGGTGCGGAGGACGCGCTGATTCCGCGGGCCGACGTCAAGGCCCTCGAAGGTACGCTGCGGAAGGCGGGGAAGCAGTTCAAGATCAAGTCGTATGCCGGCGCCGGGCATGCCTTCTTCAACGACACCCGCCCTGACGCGTATCATCCCGCAGCTGCGAAAGACGCGTGGCAACGCGCGTTAGACTTCTTCCGGCTGCACCTCGGTTCTTAGTGAACTCGGGCCGCCGGGCTCGTCCGCGTCGCGGTCTTCCTGCAATTGGCCGCGCCGACGGTGTCGTTGCGGCGTTAGAGAAGTTCCACTAGCGTACCTCTCGATGTCGTTCACCGTGCGCGATCTGGGGCGTTGTTCCTACGCCGACGCGCTGGCGTTACAGTGCCAACTGCTGGAGTGCAAACTCGGCGGCGACGATACCGATTATCTGCTCGTCGTCGAGCACGAATCGGTCTATACCCTGGGTCGGGGTGCAGACGTCGCCGACCTTTGCGGCGCCGACGCCAGGCTCGGGGTTCCGGTATTTCGTGTCGGTCGTGGCGGCGGTGTGACCTATCACGGCCCGGGGCAGGTCGTTGCCTATCCGATCGTGGCTTTACGGGGGCGCATCCGCGATGTGGGTCGTTACGTACGTACCCTCGAGGGCGCACTGATGGCGACCTGCGCTGCCTTCGGTATCGGGGCGGAGCGTCGGCGCGGGGCGCCGGGGGCCTGGGTGGGCGATGAGAAGATCGCGGCCGTCGGCGTCGGCGTCCGGCGCTGGGTTGCCTGGCATGGGGTGGCCCTCAACGTCGCCACCGATCTGTCTTTCTTCGATGCCATCGTGCCCTGTCGCATGCCGTCCGTGCGCATGACTTCGATGCAACGGCTACTCGGCACGGCGCCGCCGCTGAGTGCCGTGCAGGCCACACTCGTACAGTACCTCCGGGCCGCCCTGGAGGAGGCGCCACGGATGGGGATGGAGAGCAGGCCGTGAGTGTCGCCCGACGCCACCCGGAGTGGATCAAGGTCAAGGCACCTGGTGGCCCGGCCTTCTTTGCAACCAAGCGCATCGTCAAGGAGCTGCGCCTGCACACCGTTTGCGAGGAGGCGCACTGTCCGAACGTCGGCGAGTGCTGGGGGCACCGAACGGCGACTTTCATGCTGCTCGGCGAAGTCTGCACCCGTAATTGCGCGTTTTGCGCGGTGGTCCATGGGCGCCCAGATCCGGTCGACCCCCTGGAGCCGGCCCGGGTCGCCGAGGGAGTGGTGCAGCTCGGTCTGCGACACGTGGTGGTGACGTCGGTGGATCGGGACGACCTGCCCGATGGCGGTGCCGGGCAGTTCGTGCGCACGGCCCAGGCGATCCGGGCGCGGGTGCCCGAGTGTCGCATCGAAGTGCTGGTGCCCGACTTCCGCCCCGACATCGCTGGGGTCGACTTGGTGGTCGATGCCCCCATTGACATCCTCAATCACAACGTCGAGACAGTGCCGCGGTTGTACAGGCGTGCGCGGCCGGGGGCGTCGTATGCGCGCTCCCTCGAGATCCTCGGTCGGGCCAAGTCGCGGCGGCCCGAGCTACTCACCAAGACGGGCCTGATGTTGGGTCTGGGGGAGGAGCAAGCGGAGGTGCGGTCGGTGCTTCGCGACCTCGTGGGTGTCGGGTGCGACATCCTCACCCTGGGTCAGTATCTGCGCCCGTCGGCGGCACAGATGCCCGTGGCGCGTTATCTGGAGCCGTCGGAGTTCGTAGCGTGGCGCAGCGAGGGGTTGGCCTGCGGCTTTCGGCATGTCGAAGCCGGACCTCTGGTCCGTAGCTCGTACCATGCCTGGACCCACGTGCCCTGAAGTGCGGCACAAGGTGGACACTGCGGACGTTTTCTGCGATGAATTGCCGTCGTGTCAAGCTGTAAAGGCCAAAGGCGGAGACGGTGATGATCAAGCTCTACTACCATGTGGACTGCCCTTACTCGCAGAAGGTGCGGATCGTGCTTGCCGAGAAGGATCTCGAGCACGAACTCGTGCACGTCGACCTCGCGAAGGGGGATCACAAGACGGCCGAGTTCCGCAAGCTGAACCCGCTCGGGAAGGTGCCTGTGCTGGTGGACGAGGACGTCGTGGTGTACGACTCGACGATTATCGACGAGTATCTCGACGAAGAGTATCCGAACCCGTCGCTTATGCCCGAGGATTCCGCCGGTCGGGCTCGCGTGCGACTGCTCGAGGACTTCTGCGACAGCTTCTTTATTCCGCAGACGGTATTCATTCTTACCGAGCTCCACCGTTCGGACGCGGAGCGCGACCAGGAGAAGATTCGGCGGTACTCGGGTGAGATTCAACGTGTCTTGCAATGGCTGGAGCCGCAACTCGCCGGCAAGCCTTTTCTGGTCGGCGATTTCTCTATTGCGGACGCGGCGTTTGCCGGCCGGGCCGTGATCCTGTCGCAACTTGGCGTCGAGATCGATCCCCGTTTGCACAATGTCGCGGCGTGGATCGGGCGGCTTTACGAACGCCCGAGCGTACGCGCACTCGGTGTCTGAGCCGGCGATCCGAATCGGTTTCAAATCCAGAACAAGTAGTTGAATACGGAAACCGGTTCCTGACTCGTTCCGAGCCGGCTGGTTCCGTGTCGCGATTACCGCACCGTCTTGCGGCGGTGCCGTGCCCGTCTAAACGAGCGCCCGGGTGCGATCGGCCGGTACTGGGATTGACACCTCCGCGACCCCAAAGTAGATAGCCCTTATCAGGAATAATTCGCAGTTAGGGAGGGTGTTATGGCTAAGGGCGTGAAGGGTTCGAAGACCCACGAGAACTTGAAGGCGGCTTTCGCCGGCGAATCGCAAGCCAATCGGCGGTATCTTTACTTTGCTCGCCGGGCGGACATCGAGGGCTACCCTGACATTGGCGGGCTCTTCCGCGACACCTCGGAAGCGGAGACCGGCCATGCCTTCGGACATCTCGACTTTCTCAAGGAAGCCGGCGATCCGGCGACCGGATTGCCGATCGGGGATACGGAAAAGAACCTCAAGTCGGCCATCGAGGGGGAAACATACGAATACACCGAGATGTATCCCGGTTTCGCGAAGACCGCCCGCGAGGAGGGCTTCGAGGAAGTCGCGGAATGGTTCGAGACGCTGGCGCGAGCCGAGAAGTCGCACGCCGCCCGGTTCACCAAGGGTGTGGATAGCCTGAAGGCTTGATCGGACGGTGACGTGCTGGGTGGGGCGGTGCGGGACGGGCGGTGGCTGCGGTTCGGGCGGACGCCAGTGAGCGCGGGGAGGGGCCGGCTGCGGACGAGCGTACGAAACCATGCATAAGGTCAGTCTCGACGAGGTCATGGGGCTCGAACGGTACGAGCTGGTGCGTCCGGCTTTCATCGGGCGCATTATCGCCCTGAAGAAACAGCGTCGGGTGCCCGTGGGTGACCGCATCACTTTTGTGTTCGAGAATCACGATACCGCCCTGTTCCAGATCCAGGAGATGATGCGGACCGAGCGCATCGTCGACATCGACAAGGTGCGACAGGAAGTGGAGACCTACAACGAGCTCGTCCCCGACGCCGGGCAGCTCAGCGCGACCATGCTGATCGAGATCACCGAGAAGGGAAGTATCCGCGAGGCACTGGTCAGCCTTCTCGGTATCGACCGCTGTGTGCGTCTGGAGATCGGCGCGGACCTGGTGGTGGCGGCCGAGTTCGAGGGCGGCCGCAGCAAGGAAGACAATCTTAGCGCGGTGCAGTACTTGCGGTTCAACCTCGGCGCGGCGGCGCGGTTGGCGTTTCTCGATGTTTGCGTGCCGGTACGGTTGGCGATCGACCATCCGCGTTACCGCCACGCAACGTCTATCGAGGGTGCCGTGCGGGCGCAGCTTGTTCGGGATCTGGAGGCCTCGTGAAATCGCGCCGTACGCCGCAGCTCGATGCCGTGTTCGAGATCGTCCGTGCCGCTAGCGATCATCCGACGGCAGATACGGTGTACGCTCGAGTGCGGAGGGTGATGCCTGCGGTCAGCCTGGGCACCGTGTATCGCAACCTGCAGAAGCTAGCGGCTGAGAGGCGGGTGCGCGCGTTGCACATGCGGGATAGGGTGACTCGGTACGATGGCATGGTCGCCGATCACGACCACTTCTGCTGCGAGCGCTGTGGAGTGGTGCACGACATCGACCCTGCCCGGTCCGGCCGTCGGCGTGCTCCCGGGCCGCTTGGCCCCGGCTATGTGGTGCATACCGAGGTGGTTACGGTGTACGGTCTCTGTCCCGGCTGCGGGGCGCGCGTGGCGGCGGTCACAGTATGAAGGCCGCTTCGGTTGCACGAGCGGATGCCGCGTGTCATCCCTTAGGTGACCCGCATGGAGCTGCCGTCCGTCATACCGATCTTTCCATTGCCAAGCGTGGTGCTGTTCCCGGGTGTGCCGTTGCCCCTGCACATATTCGAGCCGCGCTATCGGGATATGGTGCGAGACGCTGCCGCGGGCCACGAAATCATCGGCATGACCATGCTGCGCGGGGACTGGCAGAAGGACTACGACGGCAACCCGGAGGTTTTCGGCACCGGCTGCGCGGGTAAGCTGGTGAACGTCGAGGCGCTGCCGGATGGGCGGTACAACATCGTCCTGCTCGGGCTGCGGGAGTTCGAGATTCGCCGCGACGTCTTCGAACGGACGTATCGGCAGGCGGAGGTTGCCTGGCGGGCCGTGGGTCGTGGGGCACTGGCCGAGGCGGACCGCGCGCGCTTGATCGACCTGCTCAGTCGCTTCCTGCGCGAGGAACCGCAGAGCCCCGCGCACCGCCTCTTGCGGGATCCCTCGCTGACGGACGACCTGCTGGTCAATTTCTTCGCCTATGCTCTGGACATCGACCCGCTCGAGAAGCAGGGGCTTTTGCAAGCTGGCACCCTGATCGAGCGAGGCCGCCGCCTTGCCGAGAATATCGAGTTCCATATCGAGGCGGCACGTCTCGCGCCGGTACGGCGCTCCGGTCCCGACCGGTGCCATTGACCGCGCGCGGGGGGCTGGAGCCGGGTGCCGGCCGGCCCCGAGAAGTCTGAAAAGGGAACCCAACCATGGCCAAGACATTTCAAGACATGCTGGATGCGGCCCGCCGCGACGTACCCGAATGGAGCATCGAGCAGGTGAGAGAGGCGCTCGCCAACGGTGGCGGCTACGTGATCCTCGACGTGCGTGAGAGAGAGGAGTACCGCGAGGGGCATCTCGATGGTGCGTTGTCGTTGCCGCGTGGCTTTCTGGAAATGCGAGCCGACCAGATCCTTACCGACAAGTCGGTGCCGATCATAGCGTATTGCGCGGCCGGTGTACGCTCGCTGCTGGCCGCGCGCGTACTCAAGGAGATGGGGTACGGCAACGTCGTCTCGATGACTGGCGGGTACGCGGCCTGGAAGAACGCGGGCTATCCGTGGAAGCAGGATCGCCAGTTCTCGGCCGAGCAGCTCACCCGCTACAGCCGCCACTTCCTGCTTCCCGAAGTTGGCGAGGCAGGCCAGGCGAAGCTGCTCGATGCGCGGATTCTGCTCGTGGGCGCGGGCGGCCTCGGGTCGCCGACCGCGTTCTACCTCGCCGCGGCGGGGATCGGGACGATCGGTATCGTGGATCACGACATTGTCGACATGAGCAACTTGCAGAGGCAGATCCTGCACACTGCCGAGCGTGTCGGCATGCCGAAGGTCGATTCGGCGCGCGAAGCGCTGCAGGCGCTCAACCCTGACGTCAACGTCGTCGGATATCGCGAGCGGCTCGACTCCCACAACATCATGCGGATCATTGCCGACTACGACATAGTCGTCGACGGTTGCGACAACTTTCCCACCCGCTATCTCGTCAACGACGCGTGCGTGCTGGCGGGTAAGCCAAACGTGCACGGAAGCATTTTCCAGTTCGAGGGGCAGGCGTCGGTGTTCTATCCCGGCAAGGGGCCCTGCTATCGCTGCCTGTTCCCGGAACCGCCGCCTCCGGGCGCCGCGCCGAGCTGTGCCGAGGCGGGTGTTCTCGGCGTGTTGCCTGGACTGGTGGGTTGTGTGCAGGCCCTCGAGACGGTCAAACTCGTGCTCGGTGCCGGCCGGCCGCTGATTGGCCGCATGGTGTACTTCGACACGCTGAGCATGGAAGTGCGCATTCACAAACTGCGCAAGGACCCCGACTGCCCTATTTGCGGTGACCGTCCGACGATCACCGGGCTAATTGACTACGAGGAGTTTTGCGGCTTGAGAGCGGCAGGCGGCTCGTCGTGAGTGCCGATGGTGCTGCCGCCACCGGCGAGTCGGCGGGAACCGGCCGCCGGCGGCTGGAACCGTGGCGGCGCAATCTGTACCTGCTGTGGGGGATCCTGTTCGCCGCATTTATCGGTCTGTCGCTCATCCTGCCCTTCGTGCCGCTGTATGTGCGTACGCTCGGGGTCACTGATTCCGGGGAGGTCGTGAGATGGAGCGGGTTGTTGTTGTCCGGCCCGTTCATGGTGTCGTTTCTGGTGACGCCGCTGTGGGGTGCGCTCGGAGACCGTTACGGCCAGAAGATGATGGTGGTGCGCGCCCTGGCGGGCAGCGCGGTGGCGTATCTCGGTATGGCGCTGGCCATGTCGGTGGCCGGTTTGTTCGTGTGGCGGCTGGCGCTCGGGGCGGTGTCGGGGTTTTTGGCCGCCGGAATGGCGCTCGTATCGGTGACGGCTCCGGACGAAGAACGAGGCTATGCGCTCGGTCTGATGCAATCGGTGATCCCGGCGGCTGGTCTGGTGGGGCCGGTTTTCGGCGGCGTCCTTGCCGATTTGATCGGCTACCGGGCCATCTTCGGGTTGGTGGCCGCGGTGTGTCTGCTTGGCGGCGTCCTGGCCGCGCTGTTTCTAACTGAACCGCGCAGCAGCGTGCACGTCGGCCAGCGGGTTAGCGTGGGGCGGAACCTGCAAACGGCGTGGCGGCACCACGGTTTGCGCGGGGCGTTGCTCGCGATCGTCGTGTCGCAGAGCCTGACGACGACGTTGCAACCGATCTTTGTGTTACTGGTGGAGGACCTCGGCGTTGAGGCGAAGCTATTGTCGACTTCCACCGGCGCGCTGTTCGCCGCCACCGGCCTGACCGCCCTTGTCGCAGGGCCGTGGTGGGGCCGGCGCGGCGACCGGATCGGTTACGGCCGCGCGGTGAGGGTGGCGCTCGTGGGGGCCGCACTGGCGATGGCGGCGCAGGGTGCGACCACTCACGTCTGGCAACTGGCGGGCTTGCGGCTGGTTTACGGGGCCTTCGTCGCCGGCATCTTGCCGGCCTTGTTCGGATTCGTGACCGCCGTTAGTCCGCCCGAGCACCGGGGCGGGGTGATGGGGCTCTGTTCGAGCGCGACGATGCTGGGCAATCTGCTCGGACCACTGGCGGGCGGTTACGTCGCGTCGCAGACCGGTGTGCGCAGCGTGTTTGTCGTATCGGCGGTGCTGTTGTTGGGCGTGACGCTGCTGGCGAGGGCGCGGCAGAGCGCGCCTGCAGCCAGTCGCCCGCCGGGAGGGCATGCCTGAGGGACGTTTGCCCGACTCGCTCATGGAACCTCGCCGCTGCGCCTCGCCGATCGGGGTGTCGACAGGTGGACCTCTCCGAGGGGACGATCTCGCCGGAGAAAGAGGCCGCTAATTGCGACATCGCCCTTGCGTGCGCCGATAATGCCGCCAAGCGGGAAGGTCAGCTACTTGCTCGTGAGTCACTGCAACCGAGCAATTGATCGCGCAGACTGGCGTCGATAGGGCGATCGCCCAGCCAGATGCGGAAGTATGCGGCCGCGAAGTCCGCACCTTCCACTACACCGATCGGATCGCCGTTCAGCGCCAGTTCGGTCCCGACTCCGGGAACGTAGGTGAGCGAGTAACGGTCGCCGGGCTTGACGTCACGGTACCAGCTATTTATGGTGTCGAGACGCGGCCGCAGCTTGGCCAGCGTTTCCGCATCCACGTTCTGCGCGAGAATCTGGTCGCCGGCCTTGCCGAAATCCGCGGCGCCGATACCCCAGAAGTAGCTCAACTCGAGGCGTTTCGGGATGTCCCTGAGGACCTCCTCGGGAGCAGTCCGTTCGTCCACGTACAGCGCGGCGACGTATGCTTTGATGAACCGCTTATATCGCAGGAGCCCCACACAACTGAGTTGCATGTTCACGTCCGCCGCGCGCACCTGCGGAGCGAAGCGCACCCCTTCGATTTCCGTTGCAGCCCCGGCCGGCGCCACCAGTGCCGCGATGAGCATCGCGCTCATCACGCCGCCGGCGGCACCGTGCACGGGAACCCGTGCGCGTCTCGCGGCAACCATGCCGCGCGGCCTACACAGCGCATGGCGCATGAGAAGCAGTGCCGGCATCGCGATTGCCCATACTATGGCGATTCCAATAACGCTTACCAGGGAATTCTCCGACAGTTCAATCGCCCCAAGCCGGGCGCCCGCCACATAGCTGGCCGGACCAAAGGCCGCACCAAGCCCGGCGGCCAGACCATAGCGGCCGCCCAGCCACGACATCGAGCTGTTCAGGGTAGTCGCAAACAGCATCCAGAGCGCCACCATCCAGGGCGGGGACAGCCACGGTTTCACACTGGTGCCCGCAAAAGAGTAAAGACCCGAAGACGCTTGCAGCGTATCGATCGCGAAGCCGAACAGCCCCGCCACCAGGATGAGCCTCGCCTCCTGTGTCAGCTTCGCAGTGCCCGCCAAATGCACCAGCAGGAACACTGCCACCACTGCCGGACCGAGCCACAATTGCCCTCGTGCCGCGCCACCGACACAAGCGAACCACCCCGCGTAGAACATGACGAAATTCAGCCAGCGACTCATCTCTAACCTCCCATGGAAGCTTCCGGACTTCGATCTCCAATGGCTTCCATCAATATCGTGCGAAAGAGGGCGTGTCAACAGATGCCCTGACAGAAGTTGACAAGCGCTTCGAGGGGCGATATGGACCAGTTGAGGATGGTGTCGGTGGAAAACGAACGTGTGACCCTCGGCGAGCTTGGAATGCGGGGGGCAGAACGGCAGGCGCTGTGCCTGCGAGAGGAGCCGGATGAAACTAAACCTTGGTATCTTGGCCGCAGTGCTCGGCAGCATGGTAGTGGCAAGTTGTGCGACCGCGCGACGTCCGCCAATTCGCACGGTGCCTTACGTCGACCTCCCACGTTTCATGGGCGACTGGTACGTGATCGCCAACATACCCACCTTCGTGGAGACGGACGCCTTTAACGCGGTAGAGTCTTATCGGCTCGACGACGACGGTACGATTGCGACGACGTTCACTTACCGCAAGGGCGCTTTCGACGGGGAAATCAAACGCTATCGTCCGCAAGGGTTCGTGCTGGATCGGCAGAGCAATGCGGTGTGGGGGATGCAGTTTGTCTGGCCGTTCAAGGGCGACTTCCGCATTGTCTATCTGAACGACGACTATACCCAGACCGTCATCGGAAGAGAGAAGCGCGACTACGTGTGGATAATGGCACGGCAGCCGACTATTCCAGAGGCAGACTACCGGCGTATTCTGGAGTTCCTCGCGCGCGAAGGGTACGAAACGGCCGAGATTCGCATGGTCCCGCAGCGCTGGGATAGCGCCGCAACGGCGGCAGGCCGATGACCTGCAGCGCAATTGCGCCCCGCTCGGGCAGACAGGCAAGCGATCCGCGGCGACGTTTGCGTGCGGCGGGTAAGCGAGGATGACCACCCCGTTGACGGTTGCAGAGAGTTGGAGGGCACGGTGGACCCGGCGCGCGGTCACGGTGCCGTTGTATCTCGGTTTGGCGTGCATGAGCGTGGCGTTGCTGCCGCTGACGTTGCTTCTCGCCCTGCTGATCGACGCCGCCAGACGGAATCGTCACCTGGTTACCCTGCGCTGCGTGCTGGGATTGACGCTCTATCTCGTTTGCGAGGCTGTCGGCATCGCGGCGAGCTTCCTGGTATGGGTGGCGGACCGCCTCTGGCCCGGCGGCGGTATCGATCGCAGCGAAGCTTGGAACCTGCGCTTACAACACCTGTGGGCGAGTACGCTGCTGGGAGGTGCGACCCGCCTGTTCGGCATGCGCCTGGTCGTCACCGGCCGCGAGGTGGTGCGCCGCGGACCGCTGTTCTTGTTGAGCCGGCACGCCAGCACGCTCGATACACTGCTGCCCGCGGTGTTCGTGTCGCACCCTTACAAGATGCGGCTGGGGCACGTGATGAAGCGAGAGCTGTTGTGGGATCCGTGTCTCGATATTGTCGGACAACGCACTCGCAACGCCTTCATCCGGCGCGGCTCCGGTAATCGCGAGAGGGAGGTGGCACTGCTGCGCGGACTCGCGGCGGCAGCGGTCGAGCGCGACGGGGTATTGCTCTTTCCGGAGGGGACCCGCTTTACGCCGGCGAAGCGCGAGCGTGCACTGGCCCATCTGGCCAGTACGCAGCAGTCTGCGCGGTGGGCAAGTGCGCAACGTCTACAGCACGTTCTGCCGCCTCACCGCGCGGGCGTGCTGGCGCTCCTGGAAACCCGTCCGGACATCGACGTCGTGTTCCTCGCGCATGCCGGTTTCGAGGGCACCGCCAATCTGAACGATATTTGGAGTGGAAAGCTGATTGGTCGCACTGTGACGCTGTGTTTCTGGCGCGTGCCCGCTGCGGACATCCCGCGCACTACGGAGGGCCGCACCGAGTGGCTCGACAGTCAGTGGGGGGCGGTCGATGCCTGGGTGACGGCCCACGCCAAACCGCAACCGTCTGCGATCGGAACCCCAACGCGTGCCGATTCTCTTGCCCCGGCGTCGGCCGATACGGGGTGTGATGACAGGACTTGAGCGTTATGGGCGGTAGATCGAAAGACTCACCGAGGGGGCGCGGCGTGGCGCGGGAAGCTGCCGGGCCGGCGAATCGCGTTGCGGTCCACGATGCCTTTCCGTTGCGGACGGTGGCGGCGATGACGGGACTGACTCCGGACATCATTCGCGCCTGGGAGAAGCGTTACGCGGTGGTGAGTCCGGTTCGTGGGGCGCGCGGTGCGCGCCTTTATTCCGCCGACGACATCGCACACCTGCGGCTGCTCGCCCGCGTGGTGCGCGCCGGCCGGGCGATCGGCGATGTCGCCGTGTTGAGCCGTGGCGAGATCGAAAGGTTGGCAGTGCCTCCGACGAGCGGCGAGCATGGCGTGGAGGCCCGGGCGACGCCCCTGCCGAGAGATGAGTTCGTCGACCGGGTGATGGAGCGGCTGGAGCGCTTCGACCACGCCGCTGTGGCCCGCTTGCTCGGCGATGCGGTTGTCGGTCTGGGCATGCGGCGCTTCGTCTACGAGGTTGTGCTGCCGTTGGTCCGCAGGGTCGGTATCTGTTGGGCCGACGGCACGACTTCGATCGCACAGGAGCACCTGCTCACCGGTATGTTGCGTAACCTCCTTGCCGGCTTGATTCAGGGCCGAGCGGTCCATGGCACCCCGATCGTACTGGCCACGCCGGCCGGCGAACGACATGAGATCGGTTTGCTGTTGGTGGCTTTGCTGGCGCAGGACGCGGGATTGAACGTGGTTTATCTGGGCGCCGATCTGCCGGCGGTGGACGTTGTGACCGCTGTGAAACGTGTGCGCGCGCGCGTGCTGGGGCTCAGTCTGATAACGCCCGAGAACCGTGCCCGCGCGATCGGGGAGATCGCCCAAATTCAGGCGGCATTGCCGGATCGAGTCGAACTATGGTTGGGCGGTGCTGACGCTCCCGCGGTAGCTGCGGGAGTCAAGCCCGGTCGTGGCCTGGTGCTGGACTGCCTGGCGACGACGGAAACCGAGATGACACGCGTTGCGCTGGCGCCGCCCGCCATGGCGGGGCCGAGGGAGGAAGAACCGTGAACGCAGCCGACAGGTTGGAGAATATCGGCGTCCTCGACCCCGAGGGACGGCAGGTGCGCCTCGGGGATCTGTGGGCCAAGAAGACCGTGGTGCTCGCCTTCATCCGCCATTTCGGATGAATCTTCTGCCGCCAGCAGGTTGCGCAGTTGCGCGACGCACTCGCAGAGATCCGTGGCCGTGGGGCCGAGTTGATCGTGGTCGGTAACGGGCGGCCGGAGCATGCCGCCGACTTCAGGGACCGGGAGCAAGTGACGTCCCCGCTCTTCGTCGATCCGGAGTTGCACGCCTACGCCGCCGCAGGTCTCAGGCGTGGTTTGCGCAGTTCCCTCGGTCCAGGTGTGCTTCTCCGCGGACTGCAAGCGTTTCGCGAAGGCAAGCGCCAGGGCGCGACGCGCGGCGACCCGTGGCAGCAGGGGGGCGTATTTGTCATCGCCCCGGGTAACCGGGTCGAGTTCGCGTACGTCAGCGCCGAGGCGGGAGATCACCCGTCGTCTGCGGCAGTTCTTGCCGCACTCGACCGGGTGGCCGGGCGGGGCGCCCGACGGCGGGGCGGGAGTGCGCCGAGAACTGTCGAGTAAATAGAAGCGCAAGTACATTCGGCCGGATTACAAGGGCTCGGGACTTGCCCCGGGCGCGATTATCGCGCAGGCTCTCGCGGCAACTCGCAGGGGGGGAGGAGAGACCGCCGCCGATGGCCTGGGAGGCTTGGCTAACGATTGCCGTCACGGTCTTTGTGATCGTGGCGCTGGCGCGCGCGTGGGCCGGTTCGGACCTCGTCGTGATGGCGGGCGTTACCGGCCTGACGGCGATAGGGATGCTCGCCGGCTCCGAAAAATTACCCGATGCAGCGGATGCCTTTGCCGGCTTCGGTAACCCCGGACTGCTGACCGTGGCCGCTCTCTACATTGTCGTGGAGGGCCTGGTGCGCACCCAGGCAATGGCGATGATAACCGAGCCTTTGCTCGGTTCTCCGAGGACGGTGTTGACGGCGCAGGCGCGTTTAATGCTCCCCGTTATGGGGCTGAGCGCGTTCCTCAACAACACGCCGGTGGTGGCGATGTTCCTGCCCGTGGTGGAGGACATTTGCAAGAAAGCGCGCATCAGTCCGTCGAAGCTCTTTTTGCCCCTCAGCTACGCGGCGATCTTTGGCGGCGTCTGCACGCTGATCGGCACCAGTACGAACCTGGTGGTCAACGGCCTGTTGATCGCCCATCGAGATACACAGGCCCTGGGCATGTTCGACATCACGCCGGTGGGGCTGGCGTGTGCCGTTGCCGGTACGGCCTACCTCTTGGTGTTGGGCCGCTGGTTGCTCCCGGACCGCAAGCCACCGATCAGTTTGAGCGACGATCCGAAGCAGTACACCGTCGAGATGCTTGTCCAGGGCGGCGGACCGCTGGTTGGCCGCACGGTGGAGGCCGCGGGTCTGCGCCACCTGCCCGGCTTGTACCTGGCCGAGATCGAGCGCGACGGCGAGGTGCTGCCCGCCGTCGGTCCCGAGGAGCGCCTGCGCGCCGGCGACCGGTTGGTCTTCGTCGGCATCCTCGACTCGGTGCTCGACCTGCAAAAGACGCGAGGGTTGCAGATCGCCACCAACCAGGTCTTCCGCCTTCAGGGCAGCACCGTGGAGCGCACCCTGGTCGAGGCGGTGGTTTCCGACCGCTGCCCGCTGGTTGGTCACAGCGTTCGTGAAGGGCGCTTTCGCTCCGTGTACAACGCCGCCGTGATCGCGGTCGCGCGCAGCGGCCGGCGCGTGCACGCCAAGATCGGCGACATCGTGCTGCGGCCGGGCGACACGCTACTGCTCGAAACCCACCGCGACTTCGCGGCCCAGCACCGCAACTCCCGCGACTTCTTTCTGGTGAGCGGAGTCGCCGGCGCCACGCCCCTGCGCCGCGAGCGCGCCTGGATGGCCCTGGCAATCCTCGTGGCGATGGTCGCCAGCGTGACCGCCGGTTGGCTCGATATGCTCGTGGCATCGTTGGTGGCCGCCGGGGCGATGATTGTGGCCCGCTGCTGCACCGGACCGGAGGCGCGTCAGAGCCTCGACATCTCCGTTCTGGTCGTGATCGGCGCATCTTTCGGTATCGGCAAGGCCCTCGATGTCAGCGGTGCTGCACCCAGCATTGCGTCTTCCATCGTCTCGCTGGCCGGCGGCGATCCCTGGCTGGTCCTCCTCGCGGTCTATCTCGTGACCACGGTGTTCACCGAACTCATCACCAACAATGCCGCCGCCGTGCTGGTCTTCCCGATCGCTCTTTCCTCCGCCGAATCGCTCGGCGTGAGCTTCATGCCGTTCGTGATTGCGGTCATGATTGGCGCGTCGGCGTCGTTCTCGACGCCGCTCGGGTACCAGACCAATCTCATGGTTTACGGCCCCGGCGGCTACCGCTTCACCGATTATCTGCGCGTCGGAATACCACTGAACCTCGTCTTTATGGTCGTGACAGTCCTTTTGGCGCCGATGTTGTTTCCCTTCTGAACGACACCCGGGTGCGGGCTGCCGCCCGCAACCTGAGCCGACCCGGCTGAATCCGCCAGCCCTGCGAAACCTGTCCCGGCGATAACCGGGAGCCGGGGTCCAGCTTCTATTCGGCGCGCCGCGGCGGGAGTCGGGGTCGGAGTCGCTATCGGGATCGAGGGCAAACATGAGCTTCACGCCGCGCTCTGCGTCGGGCCCCTATGGCCGGCGGCACGATCGCCTTTGGCACGTCGCATAGGAGCTGCCCTGCGGCCTCAAATCCCGATAAGGTCCGGTGGTTCCAGAAATTAGTAAGGATTCCACGTCCGTTGTCCGAATAAGTATTGACTCCCGAATGGGCAGTCGGTTATTCATTCGGTCCACCAGTGGATTGGCCTAATGAAATTCGGAAATGCCGATTTGGACCTCGACCAGACCGACCTGCACATTCTCTCCATCTTGCAGGAGAACTGTAAGCTGCCGCTGGCGCGGATTGGGGAGAAGGTTGGCCTGTCGGCGCCGGCGATCATCGAACGGATCAAGAAGTTGGAGGACGGTGGCTTCATTGCGGGTTACCGGGCGATTATCGACGCGCGCCGTCTGGGCCATGACGTGACCGCTTTCATCGGGGTAGCCGTCGGCCATCCGCGCCAGATCGAGGATTTCGAAGAACGCATCGCCGGGCTCGAAGGCGTGCTCGAATCGCATCACGTTACCGGGCAGCACACCATGTTGCTCAAGGTGAAGACTCCGAACACATCCACCCTCGAAGAGCTGATCAGCGCGATTCGCTCGATCGACGGCGTCGCGCGTACCGAGACCATGGTGGTGTTATCGACGCACGCCGAACGGACCCAGATCCCGATCCGGTTCGACGCCAACCAATCCGGCAAGCGGCCGCGCAAGAGCGGCGACCACCGGGCCCCATCCCCATCGAAGGAGTGCGAGGCATGACAGCGATGCGGAAGCTGACCCGTCAGGGACTGTACGACCCCGTCTTCGAGCACGATGCCTGCGGCGTTGGCTTCGTGGCCAACATCGCGGGCGTCAAGTCTCACGCGATTGTCGAGCGTGGCCTGCGCGTCTTGCAGAACCTCACCCACCGCGGCGCGTGCGGTTGCGATCCGCAGACCGGCGACGGCGCCGGCATCCTCATTCAGGTTCCCGACGCCTTCCTGCGTAAGGAGTGCCGGGCGCTGAAGATGGACCTGCCCGACGCGGGTGGGTACGGCGTGGGCATGGTGTTCCTGCCGCGCGACGTCACCGAGCGCAACGTGTGCAAGCGGCTCTTCGAGCAGATCGTTCACGAGGAAGGCCAGCGTTTCCTCGGGTGGCGCACGGTGCCGACCGACCCGAACGCTTGTGGAGAACTGGCGCGGCGTCTGATGCCCGAAATCCGTCAGATCTTCATTGCTCCCGGCACCGGCGTTACCGATCCGGAGGCGTTCGAACGCAAGCTCTTCGTCATCCGCCGCTCGGTCGAACGGGCGGTGCGTGCGGCCAAACTGCGCGATTCCGAGAGCTTCTACGTGACGACGCTGTCGGCGCGCACCCTCGGTTACAAAGGCTTGCTGCTTCCCGGGCAGATGCCGCAGTTCTATCGCGACCTTACCGATCCCGACCTCTGTAGCGCCCTGGCCCTCGTGCATCAGCGCTTCAGCACGAACACCTTCCCGTCGTGGGACCGCGCCCACCCGTACCGCTTCCTCGCCCACAACGGCGAGATAAATACCTTGCGCGGCAACGAGAACTGGATGCGCGCCCGCGAAAGGCTGTTCCAGTCGCCGCTGTTCGGCGACGATATCGAGAAGCTGCTGCCCATCATCGACGAGTCGCTCAGCGACTCCGGCAAGTTCGATAACGCCCTCGAACTCCTCGTTCGCACCGGTCGGTCGTTGCCGCACGCCATCATGATGATGATTCCCGAGGCGTGGCAGAAACACGAGTCGATGACCGCCACGAAGCGGGCCTTTTACGAGTACCATTCTTGCCTGATGGAACCCTGGGACGGCCCCGCCTCCATCGCTTTCACCGACGGGCGGCTCATCGGTGCCGTGCTCGACCGCAACGGCCTGCGGCCCTCCCGGTACGTGGTGACCAAGGACGGCTTTGTCGTCATGGCGTCCGAGGTCGGTGTGCTCGACGTCGCCCCCGATAACGTTCTCCACAAGGACCGTCTGCAGCCCGGACGCATGTTCCTCGTCGACACCGAAAACGGCCGCATCGTCGGCGACGAGGAAATCAAGGAGAGCATGGCGGCCCGGAAACCCTACCGCGCGTGGCTCGACCAGAATCTCGTCCCCGTCGATAAACTGCCGGCTCCGGCTCGCGTGCCGTCGCCTGCGGACACGACGATGCTGGTGACTCGCCAGCAACTCCACGGCTACACGCTCGAAGATCTCCGCTTCCTGCTAGCGCCGATGGCGATCAATGCTCAGGAGGCTGTCGGCTCGATGGGCAACGATACCCCGCTGGCGGTGTTGTCGGATCGGCCGCACCTGCTCTTCAACTACTTCAAACAACTCTTCGCGCAGGTGACCAACCCACCGATCGACCCGATTCGCGAAGAGCTGGTGATGTCGCTCAAGGCCCCGCTCGGCGCCGAACAGAACCTCTTCGACGAGACCCCGCTGCACTGCCATCAGATCGAGCTGGAAAACCCCGTTGTCGACTCCGCGACCCTGGCCAAGATCAAGGAGGTCAAGGTCGGCAAAATACGTGCGACTACGATCCCGGCACTGTTCCGCATTGCCGATGGCGGCGCGGGTCTCGAGTACGCCCTCGACGAACTCTGCGTGCGCGCCTCGGCGGCGGTTGCCGAGGGCTGCGGCGTTCTGATCCTTTCGGACCGGGAGCACGACGACGAGTGGGCACCGATTCCTAGCCTCCTCGCCGTCGGCGCCGTGCACCATCACCTCATCCGCGCGGGGACCCGCAGCCGTTGCGGTCTGGTGGTCGAATCGGGCGAGCCGCGCGAGGTCCACCACTTCGCCCTCCTCATCGGATTCGGGGCCGGGGCGATCAACCCCTACGTTGCCTGTGAGACGGTCGCCAAGCTGGTCGCCGACGGCGTCATCAAGGACATCGACGCCACGGCGGCCGTCGCGAACTACCTGAAGGCGGCCAACAAGGGGATCCTCAAGGTGATGACCAAGATGGGGATCTCCACCGTGCAGAGCTACCGCGGCGCGCAGATTTTCGAGGCGGTCGGGCTCAACCACGACGTCATCGACCGCTACTTCACCTGGACGGCCTCGCGCATCGAGGGCATCGGCCTCGATGTCGTCGCCGAGGAGTGCAGGCGGCGCCACCATCAGGCCTACGAGGTGCCGGCGACCCTCGACGGCGACCTCGACCCCGGCGGCCAGTATCAGTGGCGGCGCCGCGGCGAGCACCACATGTACAACCCCGACAGCGTGGCGCGGTTACAACACGCGGTACGCACGGGGAGCTTCGAAGTATTCAAGCAGTACTCGGCGGTCGTCAACGAGGACAGCCAGCGGCTCTGCACGATTCGCGGACTGCTGCGGTTCCGCTTCGACAAGACCACGCCGGTGCCGCTCGCAGAGATCGAACCGGCCAGCGAGATAGTCAAACGCTTCAAGACGGGGGCGATGTCTCTCGGTTCTATCAGCCGCGAGGCGCACGAGAACCTCGCCATTGCCATGAACCGTCTCGGCGGCAAGTCGAACACCGGCGAGGGCGGCGAGGACCCGGTGCGCTACACGCCGGACCCGAACGGCGACTCGCGCCGCAGCGCCATCAAGCAGGTGGCGTCCGGGCGGTTCGGTGTCACCAGCCACTACCTCGTCAACGCCGACGAGCTGCAGATCAAGATGGCGCAGGGGGCCAAGCCCGGCGAGGGCGGGCAGCTCCCAGGCCATAAGGTCGACGAGTACATCGCACGTATCCGTTACTCCACTCCGGGCGTCGGCCTGATTTCGCCGCCGCCGCACCACGACATCTACTCGATCGAGGACCTGGCGCAGCTCATCCACGACCTGAAGAACAGCAACAACCGCGCGCGCATCAGCGTCAAGCTGGTCGCCGAAGTCGGCGTCGGCACCGTTGCCGCCGGCGTGTCCAAGGCCAAGGCCGATGTGGTCCTCATCAGCGGCGACTCGGGCGGCACCGGCGCGTCGCCGCTGACCTCGATCAAGCACGCCGGCCTGCCCTGGGAACTTGGCCTCGCCGAGACGCAACAGGTACTCGTGATGAACGACCTGCGCGGGCGCATTCGCGTCGAGACCGACGGGCAGCTCAAGACTGGCCGCGACGTCGCCGTTGCGGCCCTCCTCGGGGCCGAAGAATTCGGTTTTGCGACGGCGGCGCTGATCGCGTCCGGTTGCGTCATGATGCGGGTCTGCCACCTCAATACCTGCCCGGTCGGGATCGCCACGCAAGACCCGGTGCTGCGCCGGCGCTTCGCCGGCAAGCCGGAGCACGTGGTCAACTTTATGTCCTTCGTTGCCGAGGAGCTGCGCGAGATCATGGCGCAGCTCGGGGTTCGCACGGTGGACGAGATGGTCGGCCGCGTCGACCTGCTCGAAGCCGCCGACGCGATCGCGCACTGGAAGGCCCGGGGAATCGATCTCAGCCAGATCCTCCACCGGCCCGATGTCGCGCCCGCCGTCGCGACCCACTGCGCGCAAGAGCAGGACCATGGGCTGGACAGCGCGCTCGACAACCAGCTCATCGAACTCGCCCGGCCTGCGCTCGTGGGCCGTCAGCCGGTCGAGATCGAGGTGCCGATCCGCAACGTCAACCGCACCGTCTGCACGATGCTCTCGGCCGAGGTGTCGCGTCGTTGGGGACTCGATGGCCTGCCTCCGGAGACCGTCAAGATCAAATTCACCGGCTCCGCCGGACAGAGCTTCGGGGCGTTCATGGCACCCGGACTTGCGGTGACTCTGGAAGGAGACGCCAACGATTATTTCGGCAAGGGCCTGTCCGGCGGGCGCATCGTGGTATTTCCGCCGCGGAACGCGAGTTTTGTGGCTGAGGAAAACATCATCGTCGGTAACGTGTCATTGTACGGCGCGACCGGCGGGGAAGTCTTCCTGCGCGGCCAGGCCGGCGAGCGCTTCTGTGTGCGCAACAGCGGCGTGACGGCGGTCGTCGAGGGTGTCGGCGATCACGGGTGCGAGTACATGACCCGCGGTCTGGTGGTCTGCCTGGGCAAGACGGGTCGTAATTTCGCCGCCGGGATGAGCGGCGGCGTCGCCTTCGTGTACGACCCCGACGAGGATTTCGCCGGACGCTGCAACATGGGCATGGTCGAGATCGAAGATCCGGACGAGGACGACATCGGGCTCCTGCACGATTTGATCCGACGGCACTTCGATTACACGCAAAGCGCCGTCGGTTGGCGTATCCTTTCGGGGTGGAAAGACCAGGTCTTGAGGTTCCGCAAGGTCATGCCGGTCGAATACCGCCAGATCCTCGCCAAGCAGCATCTCGACAGCGAGGCGGCCCGGCTCGCAAGCGTCTGACCGGCGGAAGACAACGGTCAACCAGCAGCGATTGGCGAGAGGCGACAAGCGAGTAGCCATCATGGGAAAGATCACCGGATTTCTGGAGATCGAACGCGACCTGCCACCGCGCCGGCCGGTATCGGAACGCCTGCGCGACTGGCGCGAGTTCGAGGGTAAGTTCTCGGAAGAGCTACTGCGCCGACAGGCGGCGCGGTGCATGGACTGCGGCATTCCGTTCTGCCACAAGGGGTGCCCGCTCGGGAACATCATTCCCGACTGGAACGATCTCGTGTACCGCGGTCGCTGGAAGGAAGCTAGCGACCGGCTCCATTCCACGAACAACTTCCCCGAGTTCACCGGACGGGTGTGTCCGGCGCCGTGCGAGGAATCGTGCGTGCTGAACATCAACCAGCGGCCGGTGAGCATCAAGCTCATCGAGAAACAGATCGTCGATCATGCCTTCGCGCACGGTTGGATGGCGCCGCAAGTGCCGGCGCAGCGCACCGGCAAGCAGGTGGCCGTGATCGGCTCCGGGCCGGCCGGGCTGGCGTGCGCGCAGCAATTGGCACGGGCCGGCCACTGGGTGACGGTCTTCGAACGCGACGACCGTATCGGCGGGTTGTTGCGGTACGGCATTCCCGACTTCAAGCTGGAGAAACACCTCATCGACCGGCGCATGGAACAGATGGCGGCCGAGGGCGTAACCTTCCGTCCGCGCACCAATGTCGGCGTCGACCTGACCGGCGAGGAGTTGCGGCACAACTTCGATGCCGTTGTCCTTGCCGGGGGCGCGACGGCGGCGCGCGATCTGCAAGTTCCCGGACGTGACCTCAAGGGCGTTCATCTGGCGATGGAGTTCCTGCCGCAGCAGAACAGGGTCGTCGCCGGCGATGGGGTGAGCGGGCAGATCGTGGCGACGGGGAAGCGTGTGGTCATTCTTGGTGGCGGCGACACCGGCTCCGACTGTCTCGGCACATCGAACCGGCAGGGAGCGCTGTCGGTGCACCAGTTCGAGTTGCTGCCGCAGCCGCCGGAGCGCCGTAACGGGGAGGTTGCGCCGTGGCCCTTCTGGCCGATGATCTTGCGCACTTCGTCCTCGCACGAGGAGGGCGTAGCGCGGGACTGGAGCATCCTGACGAAGTCGTTTTCCGGTGACGAGGCAGGCAACGTCCGCAAGCTGCATGGCGTGCGTCTGGAGTGGGTGAAGGAAGGCGGCAAGATGGCGATGCGCGAGATTCCCGGGAGCGAGTTCGCCATCGACGCCGATCTCGTCCTCCTGGCTCTCGGGTTCGTGGGTCCGGAGAAGGAAGGGCTGTTGGCGCAGCTCGGCGTGCGGTCCAACGACCGCGGCAGCGTGGCGGCCGAAGCCGACTATCAGACGACGGTGCCGGGAGTGTTCGCCTGCGGCGACATGCGCCGTGGCCAGTCGCTCGTGGTATGGGCGATCTGGGAAGGCCGGGAATGCGCTCGCGGTGTCGACACGTACCTGATGGGCCGCACCGATCTGCCGGCAAGCCCGAATCCGTTTTGAAAGGACAGCCGCGACCCTCGTCGTTTGAGTAACCACAGCGTCAACGGAGAGTTCGCCATGAGGTCAAACTGGTTGTTTCCGATCTGGGGCGCGCTCGCGATCGGCGGGTTCGTCCAACCCTGGAGCCCCGGGCTCCGCGCGGCGCAGGCCGCGACGTGCGTGGGAGACTGCAGCGGCGATCGGACGGTTACCGTCGACGAGATCCTCGCCATGGTGAACATCGCCCTGGGTCGGGCGGCGGTCTCGTCCTGCCCGGCGGGCAACGCCAACGGGGACACCGAGATCACCATCGACGAGATCCTGGCGGCCGTGAACAATGCCCTGAGCGGTTGCGAGTCCGGCGCCAACCGGGCGCCGACTGCCAGCGACATGTCCCTCAGTGCGGGCTCTTCCACGCCGTACGTGGAAAAGCAGCTCATCGGCAGTGACCCCGACAACGACACCATTACCTACGAGCTGATCGCCGACGACAGCGGCCCCGGCTACAACTTCGCTTACGTCAACCCTCAGTCCGGCATGCTCTACCTGTCCCTCGTCGCGGGCTTTCAGGGGAACATAGCCCTGCCGTACCGGGTCACCGATGGCCGCCTGTTCAGCAACACCGCGACGGTGACCGTGCAGGCGCAGGTTGTCACCCCATCGCGCGAAACCGGCAGTGCCGACATTCCTCCCGAGGTCTACGCCCGCTATCCGCGCGGCTACTATTACGGCGACCTGCTCGGCGCGCCGGGCGAGCAACCGACGCTGCCCTCGGCCGTCGACCTGAGCCGCGACTTTCCTCTGCCGGGCGATCAGGGCCAGCAGGGAAGTTGTGTCGGTTGGGCCACGGCCTACGCGCTCAAGACCTATCAGGAACGCATCGAGATCGGCTGGTCGCTGGAGCCCCTGCAACATCGCTTTAGTCCGGCCTATGTCTACAACCAGATCAACGGCGGGAAGGACGAAGGTTCGCGGATAACCGATGCCCTCGACCTCATCGTCCAGCAAGGGGTGGCGAGCCTCGCCAAAGCGCCGTACGACGATCAGGACTTCCGTACCCAGCCCAGCAACGCTGCGCGGCAGGAGGCGGCGCAGTTCAAAGGCAAAGCTTGGAAGACCGCCAACGGAACCGTCGAGATCAAGAACGCTCTGGCCAATCGGCTGCCGGTGGTGGGTGGCATCGTTGTGTTCGACGCCCTGATGAATCTGCGCGGTGGCAACTCGGTCTACAACACCTTCACCGGCGCGTATCAGGGCGGCCACGCCATCACTTTCGTCGGCTACGACGATGGGCGTTACGGCGGCGCCTTCAAGATCGTCAACTCGTGGAGCCAGAACTGGGGCGATCAGGGCTACTTCTGGATGCCCTATGCCGCCGCCAACCAGACCGTCACGGCGCCGTACGGGCAGACCACGGTCCTGCGCTACGCGTACGTTCTGGAGGACGCCGAAAACACAGTCCCCCCGCCGCCAGACCCTGTGGACCCGCCGCCGCCCGCAGACCTGCCCAATCTGGAGGTTTCGGATTGGCTGGCGACCTACGACCCCACGCCACGCGGCGCCGGCGAGCTGCAATGGACGGTCACCAACACCGGCGAGGGAACGGCGCCGGGCGGCGCGTACGTCAGTCTTGTCGTGTCGGATGACACGAATTTCACGCCGAACGATACGTACGTCGTTTACGAGTCCATCCCCTTCGAGTTGGAGTCCGGCAACAGCGCCTATCGCGACGAGGAGAACGCGATCCCGTTCAACTTCCCGGATCACCTCGTGCCCGGCGAGTACTACATGGCCGTGTGGGTCGACGATCGCAACGCGGTGCTCGAGTCGAACGAGGACGACAACGTCTCGCCCGGAGACTCAACGATAGAGATATCCAGCGATCGGCCGGACATGGAGGTGTTGAGCTGGTACGCGCAGTGGGACTTTGCCGGCGACGGTGGGCTGATTTACGAGGTCGTGAACAACGGCGAACAGGTCGCCCCGTCCGGTTGGTGGGTCACCCTGGCGTTGAGCCCCAACGATACCATCGGCGACGGCGACGAGATCTTCCTTTTCGGCGAGACGGCCGACTACGACCTCGACCCCGACGACGTTCTTTACCGCGACGAGTTCGAGCCGGCGGCCTTCTCGCTCTACTACGATTATTCCGGCACGCCGGTTCCGGCCGGCGAGTACTACATGGCGCTGTGGTTAGACCCGGACGACGAGCTGGCCGAGTCCAACGAGATCAACAACGCCTCGCTGTCGTGGGGAACGATAGGCCTTGCCGGCGGCGCGGACCTGCAAACCGGACGGTCCGCCGGGGTGACCGACGCGGCGGAAGCGGCGATCAGTCCGTTGGAGGTGGGAAAGGCGTATAACGGCAAAGTGCTGCCTCCGCGGCGGGTGGCGATGCGTAAGGTGCGGATAGTGCAGACCCCTCAGGGTGGCCGCCAGGTCGAGTTCCTTGACGGCGGTGCGGCGGCCCGTGTTGCGCCCCGGGTGCGATCCGCCCTGACGCATATGCGGTCGAAAGTTGCCAACGCCCGCCAGAAGGTGATCTTCCCGGTGCAGAACGCCAGGCCGATGCCGTCCCGGTACCGATAGGGCGCCGGTTTCTGGCCGTAGAAGCCAGATATCCGTGAGCTCAGATAACATACTCCAGGCGGAACTGAACGTTGTCGCGGTCTTGCAGCAGGCTCAGGCCGCTGCCTCCTTTTAGCGTGTGCGCGCTTATCAGGCTGTAGTCGACGACGAAGCGGAACGGGTCGCGGCTCAGCGTCAGCGACGGCTGGAAGGTGTACGCGCCGCCCCAGTCGTAAAAGAACCCGATCCCCGGAAACAACTTGCCGCCCATGTAAGCGGTACCGACGAAGAACGTGTGCAGGAACGTGTCGGTCGGCTGGTGAATCAAGTTGGGCTCGACGGCGCCGAATCCCCGCAGGTCGGCACGGGGTACGAGCGTGGCCGCCGCTGCCACCGGCAGTACCTCCCCTTGCAGTGGGACGCGGCCCGGCAACGACCGGCGAGGCAGGGCGTCCAGGAGGTGTTTGTAGAAGAACTGCGTCGAGAAGAAGAAGGTCTGGTTCGGGTTCAACCAGCGGATGTACTGGTTGGCGTCGATGCCGACGACGAAATTGAAGGAATCGCCGAGTCGGCGGCCGCCGGTCGGATTGTTGCCGGCGCCAAACACCCGGGCTCGGTCCGTAAAGCATTTGCGGGTCGGGCGGCAGTCGGTAAGCGTTTCGCCGCACGGCGCACCTCCGCACTGGGCGTTCGTCGTGCATGCTTGCCCGTCGTAAGACCCGCCCTGGCAGGTGCGGAAGTAGAACGCATACATGAACGGGTCGACGCCGAACTGCGAGAAGCGCGGCTCGTTGTTGAAGTAGGCCAGTTCGCTGCGGACCACCGTGTACAGCGAAGGCACGGCGAAGGTGACGGATCCGCCGGTTATCTGTGTCGTCGGCGCCGTGGCGAAGGCCATGGCGGAGGCGCCGTTGGGGAACGACGATTGCGGGCTTTTCGGGTCGGTGGGCGTCGCCAGTGGGAACTTAGGCCGCACCTGCGACTGCACCGCCGGAGTGTCGAGGAATGTGTAGTAGTGCGCCAGACTGAACGTCGCGTTGCTGTAGTTGAACACCAGCCGCCCGCCGCCGCGCATGCTCGAGAAGTTCTGCGTCGGCGCAATGCCGATGGCCAGGGTGCCGGCTTCGGGCGCCGCATTCGGCATCGACCATGGCGACCCGGCCGGCGTGCCGGGTACGTACGATACCTTGTTGTCGATCGCGCCGTAGAACTCCAGGAACGACTCCGTCAGCGGTCCGATGCTGCCGATAGCGTACTGGACACGGAGCATGTCGAGAGGCACACGACGTTCGTCGAGCGAGATCAGAAAACCGCCGAAGCTCGAATCGAGCGGATTGATGTTGTCGAGGAGCCGAAACCCGTCGGTCTCCCCCCACGCGACGATCTGGCGGCCGAAGCGCATGAACACGGGCCCGGCCGTGCCTTCGACGTACCACTGGAAGAGCCGGTTGCGCTGCGAGGCCAGGCTGCGCAACTTCCGGCGGCCGGCGCCGATGTCGACCTGTGTGCCCGTGGCCGGGTTCGACAGCCCTTTGCGCTGGGCCCGGGCGGCGTGCCAGGCGTCGGCGGTGCTGAATTCCTTCGGCCCCCAGTCGTAGATCGACTCCCACTCGCCGCGGTACGTGAGGTGATACTTCAAACCCGAGATGCGAAACGGCAGCAGGTCGAGAAGTGCCAGTGGCCCCACGCCGCGTTTCACCAACCCGTCGAGACTGTGGTCGAGTTCGGCCTCGAGGAAGTACCGGTTCTGCCGGAGGTGGCCGGCGGGAGACGGCGGAAAGCTCCAGTTCCGCCACCTCAGGGTCCGCGCCCCCGAGGCGGTCTCGTACAGGAAGGTTTCGTGAAAACCGGTGGTGCCGATGCGGGCGTTAGCGTACGAGCGCACGCCTAGCTTGATGTCGCCCTCCTTGTCGATCGGTACCGCACCGCACGGAGCCTGCCACCCCGCCAGCACCATGGCCGCCATGGCGACGATCGGCCCGATCCGGAGTCTCTTGTCTATGTGCACTGCCCCCTCCTCGCCCCTGACGCCGCAGTTCCCTCATGCGGCAGCTAGTCGGTCTCCAGTGCCGGCGCAGGCATCCCCGCGCCGCCTTGCCAAAACGGTCGCGCGGGACATGCGCCGTTTTGGTCGCAGTTGTCAAGCCGATAGTGGAGGCTACCGGAGAAGCCCGGGCCGCGGTCGCGGGTGTTGCCGGGTCGGGGCGTTTGGGCTACACACCGGAACGTAAACGGAGCGGTGGACACCGGTGGGGCTGTAGCTCAGTTGGGAGAGCGCCTGAATGGCATTCAGGAGGTCGACGGTTCGACTCCGTTCAGCTCCATTCCTTCAAGCCGGTAGCCGTGGGGTGTGAGTATGCGTGAATGGCACTGGGTGTGGACGGTGTTGCTGCTCTGGGGGGCACTTATGTTCGCGCCGGCGTGCGCCTCACGGCAACCCGAGCCGAAGCCTTTCCGAACACCGCAGAGCATCGAACGTCCCGCCAAATCGCTGACGGATGAGTCATCTACTGCCGACCGTGCCGGCGAGATCGCCGTAGTCATTCTGGTGGTGGCGGTGACCGTGGCGGGCATCGTCGTACCGATCATCCTCTTGCAGTGAGCGACGGGGCCTGGTGGGCTTGTGGGCCCTGGGGCTTGAGGGTCCGAGGGTGGCAATTCTCTGGCTCTTGTGCGCTTTCCGGTCGCCGCCTTGACGTTGGCGACCCCCTGAAATGTCGGTGCTGCTGAACCTCGCAGGTGGTATGCCTTTTGTTCCTGCCAATCCTCCGTGGCTGGGTACAGGGCTGGGCCCGGGCCGACACGGGCATTGGGGACGACGTCTGCAGGTCCCTGACGATGGCATCTCCTGTCTCCGTTTCTCGCGACCTCCCCCCCGCGGCCAACCGCGCGGTGCGTCTGACCGGACTCGGTAACCGGCTCCTCGAGGTGTACGCGCGGCGGCTGCCGCGCGCCGAATTCACCCAGGAGATCGCGCGCCTGCTGGTGGACGCGGTGCGGGTCAAAGCGGTCGCAATTTTCATGTACGACACCCATGCAGATCGCCTGCGGCTGCTGGGCGACGTCGGCTTATCTCCCGAAGCGCGGGCGGTGCTCGGTGAGGGCGGCGATTGCCCCTGGGACCTGCCGCTGCGCAGCCTGCATAACCGGCGCATCAGCGTGATTGCCGCCGCCGAGGAAAACCCTTTCGTTCCGCGCGGACTTGCCAGGGTTTCGCCGCGAGCATTGACGCTGACAACGCTGCCGTTGTTTCACGAACTCAAGCCGGTTGGCGTCTTGTTGCTGCTGGCCGCCGGCCACCGCACCTTTCCGGACGAGCAATTGCAGCAACTCAGCCAGGTCCTGCGGGTCTGCGCCCGCGGGCTGATCGAGCCCGAGGCGCCAGTGCCGGCGGGTATGCCGGGAGAGACGGCTTCGGCCGAGGCTGTCATCGCCCGGCTCGTGCGGGCCGGGGCCGTAATCGAGGCGCCGGAACTCGGGGCGGTGCCCGAGCCGGAGGCGCGCCCGCGTCTCGACACCGCCGTCGCACGACTGCTGCGGCTCGAGAACGAGCTCACCGAAACCCGGGCAGAACTGACCCGGAGCGAGCAATCGCTACGGGCACTGACGGCGTCTTACACGGCAGTAGCGCGCGAGCGGGACGCTCTTGCCCAGGCGCTGGCCGCGGCGGAAGCGGGGCAAGAGACGGCACTGGCAGAGCTGCGCGGACAGGTGGAAGCGCTCGAGCAGCGGCTGCTGGCGGTCGATTCCGAGCGCGTACGTGCCCAGCGGCTGGCCGAGGCGCGACAGCAAGAGTCGGCGCGCGCCTTGACGTCGATGGAGGCGGAGCGGGCGGCTCTTCTCGACCGGGAAGACACGGCGACTCGGGCCGCGGCTGCCCTGCAGGCGGCGCTCGATGCCGAGCGTGCGCAACGGGCCGAGATCGGCGCACGCCTCGCGGAGCTGACGACGCAGGAGGCCGAGGCTCGTCGGCGCATAGCGGACCTGGAAGGCACGGTGGCGGCTGGACGCGAGTCGTTCGATGAAGAACGGTTGCGGCTGGAAGCTGCCGCGGCGGCGGCGTCCGCGACTGCGACGGAGAAGACCGAACTGGTGCGGCAGCTCGAAGCACGGTTGGCCGTGGCGGTCGGCGAACGCGACGCCGCGCGCGACGAAGCCACGGTGCTGACCGAACGCCTCGCCAGCGTGGCGAAAGACGGTGCCGAGCTTTCTGCGGAAATCGAACGGCTGCGTGGCGTGGTCACGACGGTCCAGTCCGAAAGCGCGGCGGAAGCCGAGTCGCTGCGGGCGCGGCTGGCGGACGAGCAAGCGGGGCGGAGTGGGGTCGAAGCCGAGGCCGCGGCCGCTGCCGCGCGGGATGCGGAGCGGATACGGGGGCTGGCCGCGACGCTGGCCGAGACGCAGGCGTCGCGCGACGCGTTGCAGGCGACCGTCGAAACCCTCGAATTCGAGCGTAGCGCCCTGCAGGCCGACAGCGGTGACGCGGCCGTCAGGTTGGCCGCCGCCCACCAGCAGTTGACCGACCTGACCGCGAAGCTGGCGGAACGTGACGACATCATCGCCCGCGCCCGAGCGGAGCGGCAGCGGCTCGATGAAGCCCTGCTCGGGGCCGAGGCTACGGCGGCCGAGTTGTCGGACGAACGAAACGAGCTGCGCCGCCAGGCGGAAGAGGCGCTGGCACAGACCGGCGCGGTCGATTTGGAGGCAGGCGAAGGCCGGGCAGAGTTCGGGGCGACAACACTTCCCGAGGTTGGACGGGAGGGCGGCGAGGCGTCCATGGCGCACGCTTCTCAGGTCCGGCGTAGCGAGGAGCGTACGGACGTAGTCTTCTACGACACGCCGCTGACGATCGAACGCTCCGCGCCGCCCGACATGGAACTGGCGGGAGTCGAAGACCTCGATGACGTCGAAGAAGAAGTCCAGGCGGAGAGCGAGCCGGAAACGGCGGCGATCGGCGAGATCATCCTGCTCGACGATGGCGCCCGCGGCGACGAGGCGAGTCAGATCCTGGACGGCGCGGGTTTCTCGGTGACCCGCGCGGCGCTGGGCGAAAACACCGTCGACGATCTGGCGCGGCGAAAGATCCATTGCGTCATCTTGAACCTCGCCGCGGGGCTCGGGGCCTGGCAGACTTTGAAGGCCTTGCGGGAACGCAGTGGCACACGGCTCGTTCCTATCCTGGCCTACGCACTACAGTCGCAGGCGACGGCTGGATTCTGCTTCCGACGAGCCGACTTCGGGCTGTGGCCCATGGATCCGGATCGCATTGCCGAGGCGCTGCGACGGATGCGTCCGAAGCTCAAGAGACTGCTCGTGGTTAGCGGCGATGTCGACACTACGGGCCGCATCCGCGAACCGCTCAACAAGGCCGGCATCTCGACCTCCATCGTGCTCGACGGCAAACAGGCACTCGAATTGTCGACGATCGTCGCCCCCGAGGCCGTACTACTCCACCTCGGGCCAAGTTGCCTCGCGGCTGCCCGCGCCGTTGCGGGATTACGCGCCGCCGAGGCGACCCGTGACCTACCGCTGCTTATCGTCCTCGACAAGAACCCGCCCCGCGAGGAGACCTTTTTGGCCGGCGCGGTCCGGGATCTGGTGGGCCGACCGAACTTCAACCTTGCCAATCTGCCCGGCGAACTGGCCGGGCTTCTCGGCTGATCGCTCCGGCTGCGGACCGACCGGCCGTCGCAGAGCGTAATGTGAGGACCGAGATCTCCGGTGGGATTCCGAGTCGCATTGGGTACCCGTAAAACCCCACGCAGCGGGTCACGAACAACCGCAGATCCTCTCTCGCAAACAGGCCCTGATCGGGCAGCCCGAGGAGTCCGACGACCGTCAGCGCCGCAGTCGGGCTGAGTTGCACGCCGATGTGTCCGCCGTGGGTGTGCCCGGAACAAACGAGATCGGCGCACCCCACCGGAAGCAGGTCGAAAGTGCGCGGGTCGTGGTTCAGCAGAATGCGCGGCGTGTCGTCTCGGACCGGCCAGCGTCGGAGAACGCTGCCGACCTGAGGCTGCCGCTCCGCACCCGCAAACACATAGTCGAGACCGGCAATATCCAGCGGATGGCCGTCGATGAAGACGCGGACGACTTCGTTGCGGAGGGTGCGAACGCCCGCCTCGGCAAGGCGACGCACCAGGCGTGCCGAGTCGTCGTAGTCGTGGTTGCCGAGGCACGCCCACTGTCCGTGCGGGACGCGTATGCGAGCGAGAGCTTCATAGAGGGGCGCATCGAAGTCGCCGTGACGGTGCGTGAGGAAGTCGCCCGTGTGGACCACGAGATCGGGACGGGCGGCGACGGTTAGCGAGGCAACGTGAAGCAAGCGGGGACGATTCATTGCCCCTCCAACATGGATGTCGGAGAGGTGCGCCACGCGCAAACCATCGAGGTGGCGTGGCCAGCGCGGAAGAACGATGGTGTGCTCCTGAACCTTGAAGTCGTACGAAGTGTGTATCCCGGTCAAGGAAACGACGAACGGCGTGCCGACGCCGAGGACACCGACGTGCTGGATGAATTGCCGGCGGTCGAGGTCAGGTGGCACCGCAGGTTGCAGTCGCTGCCGCTTTGCCAGCCGCCGGCACCAGGTGCCGACCCGGCGAGCCATGGCGGCGGTTACCAGGCCCACGAATAGGAGGACGTGGGCACTGAACCATACCGGCCCAAGCCACGTTACGCCCGCGCCGTGCAGGGCAGGGCAGGGGTCGTAGGTTCTGGCAGTGAGCAACTGTGCGGTCATAATGGCGTCGAGCCCGAGACCGGCGATGGCAAGGCCCCAGGCCGCCGGATTGGTTCGGGCTGCAGGCGGAGTTAGCCGACGCTGTAAGCGCAGGCGCGCATAGGAGAAAGGTCCGAACGCGATGGGAACGAGAGCGGCAAGGATCAGGGTACGCGTCGATCCGTGCGCGGCAAGCCACAGCGCGGCCCCGAGGATGGTTGCCTGCACAGCCCATTGGCCCACTCTGACCGTGCGATAGACCGGGTTCACGGCAGCTTACCCGACCGCCACGCCGCCAGTGGCACGCTGGAGAGGAGGGGTGGCAGCCCGGCGCCCGGTTCGCCCAAATCGACCGGCGTAAGGCTTCTTTATCCTGGGTGCGGATTCGGGTTCTTCCACGGTCGTCGGGCCCGGGCAGCATGTTATGCAACGTTTGCCGATACCATCCTGGCTACCGCATACCTGGCGGCCGATCAATCTCCCTGGACGACAGTTGACCGGGGGGGCGGAGAGCCTCGCGTCGCGTGCCACCATCGGCCGTCTTGGTGGGCAAAATCGCCGTAAGTTCAGATGGCTAGACCGCCCCCTAATCCGGCGGTAAGCCCACCGACGGGCGCCAATAAACCCCGCGGGCAAGCGAATTCACCTGCCAGATTGTCG